>JAHCBA010000014.1 GCA_019634625.1 Verrucomicrobiia bacterium | reverse complement strand
AACGTTGATTAGAATCCGCTTCCGGGAGAGGCCAGGGTTGGCGGCAGAGGACTAGGGGGGGGAGGGCGGTTGAGAAACAGCCCTGAACTGAGTGCATATGCACGCGAATTGCGTTGATTGGAGCGGGGTGTGTGGGTGTGCGGGGAAGTGGGGGGGGGAGTTCGGAAGGAGCGGAGGAGGTTGGAAATGAGCCTAATTTTCGTGCATGTGCACGGGAGTTGGGACGAATAGGAGGGCGGATCAGGGTTGGCGGCGGGACCAGAAGGGGGCGGTGGGCCAGCGGGGTTCGGAGCGGTAGGCGTCGTGCCGGTGGCGGAGGTAGGCGTCGCGGATGCGGTGGATCCGGTCGGCGTAGGCAGTGAGGGCGGAGGGGTCGCCGCGGGCATGGGCGGCAAGGGCCTGACCGCCACGCAGTCCGGTGTAGAGGGCGGTGAGCATGCCCTGGGAGGAGAGGGGGTCGAAGGAGAGGGCGGCGTCGCCAACGGCGATCCAGTCGTTGCCGTGAAACGCCGAAAGCCGGGCGGTGGCCGCAGAGGTGAGGCGGGGGACGGCAAGGGAGGGTTCCCGGAGGGGCGGTACGAGGCGCCGGAGGTGTTGTGTGGCTTCCAGCTTTTCGAAAAAGGCCTGCGTGACCGGCGGGGAGTCCGGCGGGGAGTCCGGCGGGGCGATGAGATCGGCGTCGGTGAGGAAGGCGACGACGCGATGTCCGTCGGGAGGGAGGGCGGTGTACCACCAGCCGTCGGGGACGGATTCGACCCAGGTGCGTGCATCGAGGGAGGCGGCTTCGGGACGCGGGGCATCGGGGGGCGGAGGGACCCGCAGATAGGCGCAGACGAGGCGGTCGTCGGTGTGGCGCCGGGCGCCGAGGGCGCGGGCAGGGGTGGCGCGGCGACCGGTGGCATCCACGAGCAGCCGGGCTGGGAGCCGTGGCAGAGGGAGGGTGGAGGGGGTCCGGTCTGTGTGGAGTTCCCAGGTCAGGTCGGGCCGGCGGGAGACATGGCGGACGAGGGTGGCGGGGAGCAGGGTGACGCCGGCGGCGAGAGCGGTTTCGAGGAGATCGGCTTCGAAGCGCCGGCGATCGAGCTGCCAGCCGGGTCCGTTGCGGTCATGGAGGGCGTCGATGGCGACGGGATCGGCGCTGGCCCAGACCGACACGGTGCCTGGGGCGGGGCGATGAGGGGCGCGGGCGAAGGCGGTCCAGGCGCCGAGGTCGCGGAGGAGGGGGCGGGCGGCGGCGGGGAGGGTTTCACCGATCGGGGGATGGGGGGGAGGGGGTGCGGCGACGAGGGTGGTGGGGATCTGCTGATGGGCGAGGGAGATGGCGGCGGCGCAGCCGGCGATGCCGGCGCCGACCACGATGGCGTGGGGTGGGGGCCCTGCGACGGACGTCACGGCCTGGAAGCGGGAGGAGATTCGGACGGGGGATGGCGGAGGCGGCGGACCTTGTCGATGACCTCGCCGAAGGCGCCGGTATGGGGTTCGGGACGGGAAGGGGCGGTCCGGCGTGTTCGGGCGGTCCCGGCGCGGGTTGCCGGGGAGGTTGTGGAAGATCGGGTGGAGGAGCCGGTGGAATCGGACGATGGGGCCTTGGACTCGACGTAGAGGAGGTCGGGGAAGCCGGCGTCGCCGGGGCCGGGGCGGCGTTCGACGACGCCGAGGTCGCCGAAGACGGCGACCATGCGATTGACCTGGTCGAGGTAGGAGGCGTTGAGATTGAGGTCGCGAAGCCAGGCGTGGCGGGTGGCGAAGGCGTCGTCGCGGTCGGCGCGGGAGCGGGCCTTGTCCATGACAATGCGGTAATCCTCCTCGGTGAGGACCTGGTTGGGGACGCGGGCGGCCCAGAAGGTGGGGACGTAGGGGTCGTATTTGGCGTCGTAGCCGGAGCGGCAACTGGCGGTGTCGGTCTGCCAGGGGACGGCCATCCAGCGGGTTAGGTCGCCGGGGCCCTGGGCCTGGAGGGGGCCATCGGCGGCGAGGGCGATGTCGGCGGTGAGGATCGGGCCGTAATCGGGTTCGGGGAGGTCGTCGGGACGATGGCGGATGCGGAAGGGAGCCATGAAGAGGGAGAAATGGCGGATGGGCCAGGTGATTTCGCAGCCGGGGTGAAAGGCGTCGGCGAGGCAGAAGTCGAGGCTGGCCCGGTCGAGGGCGGCGGGCTGGTCCTGGAGCGGGACGTCATCGAGGCGTCCCGGGAGCTGGCGACGGCCTTGGAGATCGTCGTGGAATCGTCCTTCGGCCCACGCCTGGAGGACCTTCATCTGGGTGTCGGTGAGGGAGGTGTTTTGCCGGGGGGAGCTGGTGTAGGGGACATTCATGGCATCGCCATAGACCCAGGGCCACGGCTGGGGCGACCCATTGAGGGAATCGGCTCGGCGGAAGGAGGGGGTGTCGGGGCGACGGAAGGCATTGAAGAGCTGGCGGCGCCACTCGCGATGTTCGTCGTGCAGGCGGTTGCCGACGCGGCGGGGCGGGGTGGCGAGGCGGCGGAGGAGATCGGGTTGAAGGAAATGGAAGGGGGCGCCCCAGCCGAACTGGGCGGCGAAGCCGCGGTTGACCCATTGGAGGTCGCAGAGGCGTTGGAGGATGGGAAGGACCTCGTTGGCGAAGGAGACTTCGCGATCGGGGGGTGGGGCCTTGATGGCGAGGTTGTCGATGGCGACCTGGAGGAGGAGGTCATGGAGGGTGCGGACGCTCTTGAGTTCGGGCGCGTAATTGGGCGGGGCGGTGACGACCCAGGCCGGATCGCAGGGGATGGGGCGGCCGTGGAGGAGCACGGTGGCGGTGACGGGGCCGTCGGACGTGTCGTCGTGCCAGCCGTCGCTGTTGGCGAAGCCGGTGGCGATGGCGCCATCGAAGGAGTCGGAGACACCGTGACCGCCGAGGAAGAGGAGGCGTCCCGCGTCGTCGGTACGGAGTTCGCCGAGGTACACGGGTTTGCCGACGAAGCGGCCGGAATCGAAGCGGTAGTAGCTGCCGGCGGCGCGGGTGCCGTGAATAAAGCGGGGCCCGGGATCGATGACGAACTGCTGCCGGTCGGGGCCTTCGAAGGCGGCGTTCCGGCGCTGGGCGGGATCGGCCTGGGCGGCTTCGGGGATGTCGAGGGCGAGCTGGAACTGGTACCAGGCGGACTTTTTATTGGCGACGTGGACGCACCAGTCGATCGCGGCGTTGGCGGCGGTGAGTTCGGCGACGACCTCGCCGGCGGCGTTGTAACCGTAGATCCGGAAGCGGGCGGCCTGGCGTTTGAGGGCGCCGGAGCTGTCCCGCCAGGTGCCGGGGGGTTCCGGGGCGGGTTCGGGGACTTCGGGGCCGATGAACCAGCCATCGGGGCTGTTGCCGAGGCGGGCGATGCCGATGGAGGGATGAATGGCGGCGCGCACGATGGTTTCGTGGGCCGGGGGCGGGGGAGGCGAGAAGGGGCGGGGCTGGCGGGGTTCGCGGTCGGGGACATCATTGCGGGAACGGCGCCAGGTGGCGGAGGCGGCGTAGATCGATCTGCGAACGGCGGCGATGGAGCCGGCGGGGCGGTGTTCCGGGAGGGCGTGCCAGATGTTGTAGGCGAGGTTTTCGCCGTAGTCGGCCTGCCCTGGGGCATCGAGGTCCTGGCGGGCAAGGATGAGGGTGGCGACCGGGATGGGCCGGCTTTCGTGTTCGCTCCAGCGGACGGTGGCGGCGTCGAGCGGCATGCGGTCCGGATCGGTTTGGAACTGGAGCAGGAAGCGGAAGGCGACTTCGCCGCGGAGCAGCCGGTCCTTGAGGTCGAGGTAGAGGTTGTTTTGGGGCGGCGGCGGGGAGGAGGACGGCGGGGAGGCGAATCCGGGAACCGGATCGAGGATCGGCTCGAGTTTGTACTTCACGTGGCGATCGGGTCCGAAGGCGAAGGGAAGGACGCTCCAGTAGTCGATGGTGGCCACGGACGGCACCTCACGGGCCATGTCCTCGAGGATGCGGTCGGTGCGGGGGTGATCCTTGAGATACGGGGTGTAGTCGCCGCCGACCACGCCGGCATGGGTGAACTCACACATGTCGCGCGCCGTATCGACGAAGAAGACGTCGTGGTTTTGGAGGAGGAAGTCGTGGGTGTTGGCGCCGGGTTCCAGGAGTTTTCGGCCGGGGACGCCGAAGAGTTTGAGGGCGATGCCGCAGGTTGTCCTGAGGTCGGGATTGGTGGGGACGGTATCGCTGGAGAAGCGGGCCCAGACGGGATAGGTGCGGCCGGCGAAGACGCCGATGCGGAGGTCGGCGGGAAGCTTGGGTTCCACGATGAAGCGCCCGTGGGCAACGCCGTGGGGTTTGAGGAAGACGGGCCGCTGGACGGGGCATTGTCCGGCGGCGAGACGCCGGCCCATGACCGTGTTGACGAAGAGGGTCTGGAGGGCGCGTTCCGGATCGAGGGCACAGTCCTCGAGGGTCGGGGGAGGGGGTGGAGGTGGGACAGGGTTGGCCGGGTGGCTGGGGCGTGGGGTGGACATGGGAGGCAGGGTGGGGTGGGTGGAGGTGGGGTGCCGGGGAAGGTTGGAGGGGAATCAGGACGGGAGCGTGGGCTGGTACTCGAAGGAGGGGCCGACGGCGGTGCCGCCGAGGTTGGTGCCGGACATCAGGTCAAGGGCCTGCTGGCGCATGGAGAACATGAGGCCGATGGCGGCGCGGAGGGATTGCGGCTGGCCGTTGAAGGTGGCGTGGAGTGATTTGAGGAGGTTGGTGTAGGTGTAGTTGAAGGTGTCGCAGGCGTGGCGGGCGGCGCTGCCGGGGGGGTAGGAGGCGGCTTTCGGGTTGGCGGGGACCGGGCGGACGCCGTCGGGATCGAAGGGGACGGGGTCTCCGTCGTAGAGGAACCGTTGATCCGGAGGGGTGCCCGGTCCGGCCTGGGGATTGGGACGGAGCCGGCGTCCGTGGAAGATTTCGGCGAAGCGGTAGTAGTGGGCGTAGTCGCCTTCCGGGTCGAGGGGTGAGGTGGCGGTACCCTCGCCCTGCTCGACGATCAGTTCGATGGCGGCGATGGCGGAGGCGGCGTTGGTGACGGCCATGAGACCTGGCAGTCCTTCGGTCACCTGGTTTCGCGGGGGCGGTGCGAAGAGGGCGTCGCCTCCGGCACGGATCCGTTGCTGGATGGCGCGATAGAAGGCGCCGATCGTGCGGGGCGCGGCGGCGGCGAGGGCGGTGGTGGGGAATTCGAGCGGTTCCTCGGGTTCCTCGATCTGCATGAAGACGTTTTTCACGAGGGCGAGGGAGAAGGGTTCGAGGGGGACGACCAGTCCGTCTCCGATGGAGCCGGGGAGGGGGCCCGGGTAGGTGGGGATGAAGTCGGGGTCATCGAGGGAGGGTGTACCACCGAGGGCGTTGAGGATGTTGCAGGCGAGGGAGAGGTGGAGCATTTCCTCGACCGCCACGGAAGCGATGATGCCGGCGATGGCCGGGTTGCGGTCGGCATCGAGGGAGTAGAGGGCATAGAGGTACGGGGGGAGGGTGGCGTGTTCGAGCCGGATGGCGGCCTGGAGGGCGGTGTGGAGGCCGTCGGGGCGGGTGACGACCTGGAAGACGGCGGGGTCGATGTGGATCATGGGGGAGGGGAGTGGGTGCCGGGATGGAGGCCGCGTCGGCGGCGGAGGGCGGCGAGTTTTCCACCGGTGCCGGCGTGGGTGGCGTGAGCGGTGTGGATGGCGTGAGGGACTTCCGAGAGGGCGATGGGCGGGGCGGGGGGTGGAGAGGCTGCGGCAGGGGGGGTGCCGAGGAGGGGATGGCCGTCGGGACCGAGCTGGGAGAGCCAGCGGAGGATGGCGTCGCGTTTGGCGGGGGAGAGGTCGCGGGTGACCGGCATGGCGTTGGGATCGTCGGCGGGGAGACCGAAGGCGAGGAGGAGGTGGGGCCGGTAGCGACAGACCTGGCGGTAGTTTCCGAGGTCGAGGAAGCGATCCATCACCGGGTAGAGATTGGCGTATTGGCGGAAGACGGCGTCGAGGCCACCGAACCAGGTGGGTTGGGGTTCGGGTGGGAAGTCGTCCCAGACCAGAACGCTGATGAAGTCGGCGGGGTTGAAGGGGTACGCCACGGCTGGGGGGAGGGTGGATTCGAGGGCGTAGCGGACGCCGAAGACCTGGCCATCGATGTAGCCGCGGGGATTGCCGGGGTTGGCGGCGCGGAGTTCGAGGAAGGCACGTCCCCGGGCATCGGTCTCGATGCGGGCCGGGAATTCGAGGGCGGCGGACGGGGTGGCGACGTCCGGTTCGCCTGGGCCGGCCTGGAGCCAGGTGGCATCGAAGTAGGCGACGATGCGGGCGTGGGGGAGGGGATGTCCGTAGCGGGAGGCGACGAGCAGGACGGGGTGGCGATCGCCGGGGCTGAGGCGGGCGACGAAGGCATCGGCGCGCACGTATTCGCCAAGGGGCGGTTCCGAGACGGCGGCCAGGGGGGCGGCGTTTGCGGGTTGGAGCAGAAGCGAGATCGGCGTGGAGGCGAGGGTTTGGAGTTCGGAGGCCGTCAGGCGGCGACCGGCGGGGAGGTCCACGACGCCCGCGGTGGTTTCGTACCAGTTCGCATCGCGATAGGGGATGGAGTCGAGGACATGCCATGCCGGGGACGGATCGGAACCTGGGATGGGCCAGGCGAGGGAGAGTTCGCCGAGATCGAACAGGGTGTTGCCGGCGGCGGTGGAGGGCAGGGCATTGCCGAGGTCGAGGCGGATCCTGCCCGCCGCCGCATCGACTACGGCGACCGCCTGATAGATCCCGTGGGCGGGGACGGGAAAGCCGGACGTGGGCGGGATGACCGGCATGAGCGGTCGTCCGGGAACGAAGTGGGCGGGTTCCGAGCGGGACGCCGGGCCGAGGGTGCCGACGATGCGACCGCGACAGAATTCGTCGCCGTTCCAGTCCATGGAATAGCGGTCCACGTTGAACTTGATGGAGAGGAGACCGTCGGGCGAAGCGGCGCGGAGCGCATCGAGGAAGGGTGAAGGCGAGGCGTCCGCCCATTCGAGGTCTTCGATGACCGACTGCCACATGGCGCCTGCGTTGGCGTCGCTTTGGGCATCGCCCTGGAGGCGGCCCCAGATATCGGTGAAGGGAGCGGGCCGGAAGCGGCCGCGAAGGAGGGTTTGGCCCGCCGCGTTGGCGAGGCGGATCTCGAGGCCGAAGATCATCGAGACCAGTTGCTGTTGGGGATCGAGATCGGCCAGTTTGGCGGTCACCTTGCGGTCGGAATCCGTGACCAGGGCGGTGCGTACGGGATCGTCGGAGGGCACGGGTGAGCCGTCCGCGAGAAAGGCAGAAGTGACGGGGCAGGCGAGGAGGCGCCAGGCGCCGTCACCGCGGGGATTCCACCAACCGTTGGGGTGTCCGGACGTCTGCCGTTGCTGGAACTCGGGCAGGAATTTCGCGTTGTCGAAATGAGTGATGTCGTTGTTGACGGTGGACACGCTGGCTTGGAAACGGCCGGCGAAGTGCAGACGGACGGCGGCAAGGTAGCTCATGGGTGGGGCAACCGGAGGGGGGGATGGCCGGGATGAGGTGGAGGCGGGCAAACGGGCAAATGGGCAAATGGGCGCTGGGTCGCAGACGCGTGCGGAACTCTCCTTGAGGATGGCGAGTTGGTAGCCGGTAGCCGGCTCCCAACGCAATCCCGAAAGAGGCGAAATGCGATTCCCGTGGGAATCAGCGCGTCTCGATCGGTACGGAGGAGATTGAGCCGAAGCGACCGGGGGAAGGAAGCGGACACGGGCACATGGCGGCAAGAGGGAAAGAAATAGAGAGTCAGGCAGTACTTCTTTGACTCGATCAGACAAACGGTCAGGCAGAACTTTGTTGACCGATCTAATGAGGTAAATCGTCAGGCACAACTTCGTTGACTGATCCGCCAATAAGTCAGGATAAATATTGTTGACTGGACTCTCCTATAAAACAAATAACAAGGCAGGCATTGTACTGTTGACGCGAGAATTGGCGAGGGCGTCGCGTTCCTCGCTACGGCTTGGGTGGAGAGAAGGACTTGGGTTCAGGCGGGGGGTCTGGGCGGAGGGCGCAGGCGCCAGAGGCCGGCGAGAAGGCTGCCGAGGACGGAATGGACGGTGGCGGAGATGGCGCAAGGCACTGCAGCGAGGGCGATGCCGGTGACCGGGTTGCGGAAATTATCGGCGAGCACGACGCCGAGTCCGGAGTTCTGCATGCCCACCTCGATGGAGAGGGTGCGCCGGACGAGGGTGTCGTACCGGGCGAGGCGTCCGACCACGTAACCGAGGGCGAAGCCGCCGGCGTGGAGGAGGGAGACGGCGAGCAGGAGGCGGCCGCCGCTGTTTCGGAGGGATCCGGCGTTCAATCCGATGATGGCAGCGCAGATCATGGCAATGGTGAGGACGGAGACGATGGGGGCGGCGGGAAGGACGGCGCGGGTGAGACGGGGGAACCGGTGATGGAGGGCGATGCCGGCGAGGACGGGGAGGAGGACGACCTGGACGGTGTCGAGGAAGAGCTTGAGGGCCGGGACGGGGACGAGGGTGCCGGCGAGGGACCGGGTGAGGAGGGGGGTCATGAGGATGGCGCCGAAGGTCGAGGCCATGGTCATGAGGACGGAGAGGGCGACATTGGCCCGGGCGAGGTAGGTGACGACGTTGGAGGCGGTGCCGCCGGGGCAGCAGGCAACGAGAATGAGGCCGACGGCAAAGTCGCGCTCGAGTTGCAGGGTGTGGGCGAGGGTCCAGCCGAGGAGGGGCATGACGGTGAACTGAGCGGCAAGCCCCACCGCCACAGTGCGGGGCATGCGCAGGGCGCGACGGAAGTCGGACACACGGAGGGTGAGGCCCATGCCGAGCATGATGACGGCCAGTCCGGGGACGATGAAGGGCCGGAACCAGACGAACCAGGGCGGGTGCCAGAGTGCGAGGAGTCCTCCCAGCAGAACCCAGAGGGGGAAGGCGTTGGCTGCGATGGCGAGGCAACGGGGCATGGGTGTCCGTCGGGTTCAGTCCGTCCTCAGTCCGTCCTGTCCGGTCGCGGGGGGGGGCGGTCCGGCGTGGGCCCGGTGCTTGAGGGACACAGGTCGGCGAGTTCGCAGCGGGGGCAGTCGGGGCGGCGGGCGGCGCAGCGGCGGCGTCCGTGCCAGATGAGCCAGTGGCTGAAGAGGATCCAGTGCTGGCGGGGCACGAGGGCGGAGAGGTCGTGCTCGATGGCTTCGGGTTGGGAGGCGTTGGAGAGGGAGAGGCGGCGGGCGAGACGGGCGACGTGGGTATCGACGACGATTCCGGAGGCTTGGTGGAAGGCGTTGCCAAGGACGACGTTGGCGGTTTTGCGTCCGACGCCGTCGAGACGGACGAGGGCGTCCATGGAATCGGGGACGCGGCCGTCGTGATGGTTCACGAGGGCCTGGCAGGCGGCCTGGATATGGCGGGCCTTGTTGCGGAAGAGGCCGAGGCGGCGGAGGGCGTTTTCGAGATCGGGGAGGGGCGCGGCGGCGTAGTCGGCGGCGGAGCGGTAGCGACGGAAGAGCTCGGCGGTGACGAGGTTGACCTGTTTATCGGAGCACTGGGCGGAGAGGATGGTGGCGACGAGGAGTTCGAGGGGATTGGAGTAGTCGAGTTCGCAATGGGCGTCGGGGTAGGTGGAGCGGAGGCGTTCGATGAGGGCGAGGGTGCGCGAGCGCCTTGCGGCGAGGGATTCGCGGGGCATGGGGACAGGCGGGGGTCAGAAGCCGGGAGGGGACGGCAGGAGGGCGGGTGGGGGATGAAGGGGAGCGGGGGCGGATGCGACGCGGGCGAAGACCCCGGCGGGGAGGGTCAGCGGGCGAGGTCCGCCACCGGATCCGCGTGGATGGGGGACGGGACGGTGGCGGGATGGGACTGGGGTGGGATGGGGGAGCCGTCGGGGGACTCGGGGTATTCGAAGACGCGGCCTTCGAAGTTGCGGATGACGATGCGGTCGCGGTTGTGGCTGAGGATGTAGTCGGGATTGATGGGGACTTTGCCGCCACCGCCGGGGGCATCGATGACGAACTGGGGGATTGCGTAGCCGGAGGTGTGACCGCGGAGGCCCTGCATGATCTCGATGCCGCGACGGACGCTGGCACGGAGGTGGGAGGAACCTTCGATGAGGTCGCACTGGTAGAGGTAGTAGGGGCGGACGCGGCACATGAGGAGTTTGTGCAGGTGCGCCTTCATGACGGGGAGGGAGTCGTTGACGTGGCGGAGGAGGACGGACTGGTTGCCGAGGGGGATGCCGGCATCGGCGAGGCGGGCGAGGGCTTCGCGGACTTCGAGGGTGAGTTCGGCGGGGTGATTGGAATGGATGCTGATGAAGAGGGGATGGAAGCGGCGGAGCATGGCGGTGAGCTCCGGGGTGATGCGCTGGGGGAGGAAGACGGGGATACGGGTGCCGAGGCGGAGGAATTCGAGGTGGGGGATGGCGCGGAGGCGGGCGAGGAGGGATTCGAGTTTGTCGTCGGAGAGGAGGAGGGGATCGCCGCCGCTGAGGAGGACATCGCGGATTTCGGGGTGTTGGGCGATGTAGTCGATCTGGCGGTCGAAATCGGGATGGAAATCGTAGCCGGCGGCGTTGCTCACCAGGCGGGAGCGGGTGCAGTAGCGGCAGTAGGCGGCGCAGCGGTCGGTGACGAGGAAGAGGACGCGGTCGGGGTAGCGATGGACGAGACCGGGAACGGGGGAGTGGGCGTCTTCCCCGCAGGGGTCGGCGAGTTCCCAGGAGGCGCGGGTGGTTTCTTCGAGGCGGGGGACGACCTGGCGGCGGATGGGGCAGTCGGGATGGTCGGGGTCGATGAGGTTGAAGAAGTAGGGCGTGATGGCCATGGCCAGCCTGGTGCGGGCGAGGATGGCGCCGGCCCGTTCGGAAGGGGTGAGTCCGGGGAGGAGGGACTCGAGGCGGTCGAGGTCGGTGATGCGGTTCTTGAGCTGCCATCGCCAGTCGTTCCAGTCGCGGTCCGGGATGTGGGTCCAGGGTCCGCGACCGTGGGATTGGAAGGCGGTGAGGCGGTTGGCCGCGAGGGGGATCCTGGAGGCGGAACCGGGCGTGGAGCAGGAGGCTGGAGGGGGCTCTTCCGCGGAAACCCGAGGCGAAGCGACAGACATGAGGGGCCACTATTCGTGCGGGGCGGCCGGGGTGTCAAGGAGGCGGGGCGTGCTGAGGCGACGGGGATTCGGGGAGTTGGGCGAGGCGGGCGCGTTCGCCATCGAGTTCGCGCAGGCGGCTGACGGCATCGCGGACAAGGATGCGGGTGCTGAGGATCGGCTGGCCGCGGGAGGCGGGAGCGAAGCCGGCCTGGCGACGGGCGGCGAGGTATTCCTCGACGGCGTCGGAGTAGCGAAAGATGAGGGGGGCGATATCGGGCGGGGCGTGAAGACGGACGGCGTGGATCTGCTGAAGGAAGCGGCGGAGGACCTGGGATTGCCGGGGGAAGTCCCAGTCGCGCACGATGGTTTCGAGGGGGACACGGCTGACCTGGTTGCCGGCGCCGGGGAGGAGGCCGACGGGATGGAGGGCTTCGTCGAGTTTACGGAGGGTGAATTCGCGGGACCAGGCCTGGGCGGCATTGCGGCCGGTGAAGAGGGCGAGGGAGAGGGACCACCATTTTTCGACGTCGAGGAGGCTGTGGAACTCGGGGCGATAGACCTCGAGGAAGCCGGACTGCCAGTTCCAGTGGTCTGGAAGGCGGGCGATCCAGTCGGTGAGGCGGTGGGGACCCTGGGGCAGGTGGGAGAGTTCGCGGACGAGGAGATGAGCGCAGGCGGCGTAGAGATCCCACTGGCGTTCGTCCATGCGGTCGAGGTCTGGCTGTGAGAGTTGGTGAAACGAGAGGGGGGGGTGGCGGGCGAGTTGATCGCGGACGTGGTCGAGCCGACCGCTCATGAGGAAGCTGGCATCGGTGCGGGAGTGGGGTTGGAGGACGAGGTTTTTCGGGGCACTGCGGAGGACGGACTGGGTGAGGCCTTCGACGAGCCAGAGCGGGGCTTCGGCGACCCGGGACGGGCTGGAGCGGTTGGCCAGTTCCAGGACGAGGGCCTGGACGAGGATTCGGACGAGGCGGTCTTCGGTGGTGCGGGACGGGAGCGCGATGAGGAACTGCCAGCCGGGTTTGAAGGGGGTGACCTGGACGGTGAGGGGGGCGTTGGTGGAGCGGAGCGGGTCGATTCCGACGAGGATCTTTCCGGCCTGGCCGCCGCTGGCGCGCCACAGATCGGGCAGTTGAAGGAGGCGGAGGAACTCGGACTTCACGCGCTCACAGGAGACGGCGAGGGTCGGGGCCTGGAGTTCGCGGAATGAGTCTGAAGGGGTGGACGGGGAGAGGGCTGTGGGTTGGGGGGTGCGGGGGCCGGACACGACGAACTGACCGGAACGGCTGATGGCGGTGTGGGTGTCGGGGAAGTCCGCGGCGGCAGCGATCCAGGGGACAAGGAAAGCGCCGAGGTGAGCCAGGAGGCGCCGGAAAGGCGGCCGGGTCCGGGGAACCCGGCCGGGCTCGGGGCAGGTGGGGTCCGTGGGCACGTCAGGCGGAGGCGGCGGGGGTCTTGGGGGCGGGTTTGGGGGCGGGGGTGGAAGCCGGGGAAGCGTCGGCCTTTTTGGTTTCGGCGGCGGGCTTGGCGGATTCGGACTCCTTTTTGGCAGCGGACTTGTAGCCTTCGCTGCGGTAGTCGGTGATGTAGAAGCCGGATCCCTTGAAGATGAGGCCGGCTCCGGCGCCCACCTGGCGGCGGATCCTGCCGCGTCCCCAACGGGCCTGGGCGCATTTGTCCTTGGGGCAGACTTCGAGGGCGTTGTCCTTCATGGACTGGAAGATCTCGAGCACTTCGCCGCACTTGGCGCATTCGTACTGGTACGTCGGCATGGCGGGGAAAGTAAGGGGGGAGCGTTGGAGGGACGTCAAGGGGAGGGGCGGGATCAGCCTCCGATGCAGCTCATGGGGCGCTGGGGCTGTTCGAAGCCGGGTTCGCCGATGTGATGTCGATCCTCCTTGGCCAGGGCGACGCGACGGATCCAGGCGGCGACGGCATCGTCGTCGTCGCCCCCCCGGAGGAGGCGTTTGAGGTCATGTTCCACGATGCTGAAGAGGCAGGTACGGATCTGGCCGTCGGCGGTGAGGCGGATGCGGTTGCAGTGGCCGCAGAAGGGTTCGGTGACGGGGGCGATGATGCCAATTTCGGCGGGGGCATCGGCGAAGCGCCAGCGGCGGGCGGTTTCGGCGCGGTGGCCGGGCTGGACGGGAAGGAGCGGGAAGCGGTGCTGGAGGCGGGCGAGGATTTCGCGACCGGGGACGACGAGTTCGCGGAGCCAGGCGCGGCCGGAGTCGAGGGGCATGAACTCGATGAAGCGGAGGGCGAGGGATTCGCGGCGGGCGAACTCGGCGAGGTCTTCGATCTCGTGGTCATTGAGACCGCGGATGACGACGGCATTGACCTTGATGGGGGCGAAGCCGAGGTCGCGGGCGAGGCGGATGGCGTCGAGGACCTGGTCGCGGCCGTCGCGTCCGGTGAGTTTGATGAAGTTGGCGCGGTCGAGGGAATCAAGGCTGAAGCTGACACGGCGGAGGCCGGCCTTGCGGAGGGGGGCGGCATGGCGGGCGAAGTGGAAACCGTTGGTGGTGAGGGCGAGGTCGTCGATGCCGGGGATGCGGGCGAGGCGATCGACGAGGACGGGCAGGTCGGCCCGGAGGAGGGGTTCGCCGCCGGTGAGGCGGAGCTTTCGGATTCCGTGACGGACGAAGATGCGAACGGCGCGCTCGATTTCAGCGAAGTCGAGGAGCTGATCGCGGGGTTTCCATTCGCGCAGGATGGGTTGCAGGGGGCGGGCTGCGGCGGGGAAGCGGGTGCGGTAGAAATTGGCGGCCTCCTCGGTTTCGGGGAGGCAGTAGAGGCAGCGGAAATTGCAGCGGTCGGTGACGCTGACCCGGAGGTCCTGGAGGGAACGTCCGTGGGAATCGATCCAGGAGAAGGGGGCATTCACTGGGGCTCGGCCGGGGAATGGGTGGGGGCGATGACGGTGACGTCCCCGGAGCGGGCGGACTCGACGTCGGGGGTGGGGGAGTGGGCGTGGGGCTCCGGCGGGGGTGCGGGGTTGGTGGCGAGGGACCCGACGCCTGTGCCTGGGGTGTCGAGGCTGCGGCGGATCCATTCGAGGCGGCGGGCGATGGTCAGTTCCTGCCTCAGGTCGCGGACCTGATCGCGGAGGAGGGCGACGTCATGGAGTTCCTTTTCGAGGCCGGCCTTTTCGGACCGGAGGGATTCGAGATCATCGAGGAGGGAGTGGCGGCTGGCGGCGGCGGCGGCGAGTTGACGTTCGGCGTCGGCGATTCGCTCCTCGAGTTCCAGGATGGCGGCCTGGAGTTCGGTGGAGGTTTGGGTGAGTTCGGCGATACGTGATTCCAGGGTTTGGATGAGGGAGTCACGCCGGGCGATTTCGGTCTGGGCGGTACGGGATTCGGCGCGGGAGCGGGCGATGTCGGAGTGAAGATCGGCGAGTTCCCGGCGGAGGGCGTCCAGTTGCTGGAGGCGTTGGGCGAGGTTGGTTCGAAGGCTGTGATTGAGGAGGCGCTGTTCGTCGAGGGAGCGGCGGGTGGTATGCCAGCGATTGGAGAAGTCGAAGATGACGACTTCGTTGCTCTGCTGCTGGGCGCCCCGCTGGTGACGGGCCGAGTGGAGAGCGTACAGGGCCCAGACCAGGGTCCCGACGACGAGCAGAAGGATCGTCGTGAACGCCTTCATGAAGGGGTACTCTGGGTGTGGGCAGGGGGTTTGGCAATCTCACGGGGGAAGGCAGTGCATCCCGGAGTTGTCGGTAGAGGTGCGGACTTCGCCCAACGGCGCTTCGGAGGGCCGAGTTCCACGAGGCCGCAACGGTGTGGCGCGTTGGGTTGAGGACTCGCGGAGCACGTCCCTCCGGTTCGCTGGCTCGTTACCGACAACTTGGGGATGCACCGGGGGAAGGGTGGGCCTGTGCGTCGGCTTGCAAAGCGCGGGTGGGATTCTAACGTGGGGCACACATGGATCTTCCGAAGTCCGTCGGGGTGATGATTCTGCCGAGCGTCAATTTGTTCCCGCAGGCGGTGCTTCCCTTGTTCATCTTCGAGCCGCGTTACCGCCGGATGCTGCGGGACGCCTTGGAATCGCATCGGATGTTCTGCGTGGCCATGCAACGCCCGGATGCGAAGGGCGAGTCTCCGGCGCGGGTGGCGGGGATCGGGCTGATCCGGGCATCGGTCGAGAATTCGGACGGGACCTCGAACCTGATCCTGCAGGGGGTGGCCCGGGTGACGCTTGGGCGGGTGGTCCGGTACCGTCCGTACCGGGTGCAGGCGATCCAGGCGATGGTGGTGGCGCAGGCGGATTCGGCGCGGGTGGATGCGTTGAGCGTGAAGGTGCGGGAGTTGGTGGGGGAACGCTTCCGGCAGGGGCTGCCGGCGCCGCTGAAGTTTCTGGGGGAGGCGGCTGGGGCGCCGGGGGATGCGCCGTCGGTGGATCAGGTGCTGGAGTCGCTGACGGAGATATCGGACGCGAGTGTGCTGGCGGATCTGGTATCCTGCACCCTGCTGACCGATCCGCGTCAGCGGCAGGTGATGTTGGAGACGGTGGATGTGGAGACGCGGCTGAGGTATCTCATCTGCTTTCTTTTGCGTGAGATCGAGGGATCGCGCCCGACGGGGGACGGGAGCGATCCGGCGGCCTAGCCGGGGCCGGGGCCGGGGTGACGGGCAGGAGGTTGCGGATACGCTGGAGATTGGCTTCGACGCCCAGGAGGTAGGGATTGGGTCCGGAGGGCCAGGGATCGTTGAGGAAGCGATAGACCCCCTCGTACTCGGTTTCGAGCCTGGGCAGGGCATAGGAGGTCCAGAAGGCCGGGGTATTGCGGATGAGATCTGCGGCGGTGGGAAAGGACACGGCCGGATGGGGTGCGGGATCGTCGGGGGAGACCTCGGCGAACTCGGCATGAAGGGCGGGGAGTTTGTCCACGTAATCGGGTGCGGCCATCTGGCCGAGGAGATCGGCGGAGGCGAGGGCGCAACCGATTCTTCGGTCGAGGGCATTCTTGAACGGGAGGCCGGCCACGCGGGCATCGAACGCGGTGCAAAGGATCATGAGTTGCGCGGCGGCGATGTCGGGTTCGGGGAGGCATTCGGCGCGCAGGACCCGGGCGGCCAGGTCGGCGCTGCGCCGGACATGGACGGGGGTGAATTTGGCGCCGGTTCCGACGCGATCGCCGCGGGGCTTCAGGTATCCGGTGTCGTGGAGGAGGACGGCGACGAAGCCGAGGAGGAGGGCCCGGTCGGGGAGGGGCGGTTGACCCGGGGCGTGGTGCCAACCGAGGAGGAGTTGGGCGAGGCAGACGGTGCCCTGGAGGGTGTGTTCGAAGTCGTGGTAGCGGGTGTCGAGGGGTTCGAAGTCCGGGTGGTGACCGGCGAAGGCACGTTGCACCCAGGCGAAGACGCGGCCCAGAACTGGCGGCGGGTGGTTTCCGCCGATGATCCTCCAGGCGCTTTCGCAGACGTCCAGCACGGCGCCGGGGTTCCGGGTGTCCACGTGTGAAAACACTGATGAAGGGTAGCAGGGGCGCGGGGCGGGGCGGCAATGTTTTTGGTTACAGCGGCGGCATTGCTCTACGCGGGGTTCCCGTTTATGGAAGGGGGCATGGCAGATGCATGGCCGATGGACGGGGCAGGGAAGGCGAACCGTGGGGTGGGGCGGAGGGAAGGCTGACCGGCCATGTCGCGTTCCGCACACGGGGCCCATACCGATCCGTCGTTCCGATCGCAACCGCGCGGGGCCTGGGAGGTGATCGTCCGGGTGGCCCGCTATCTTCGGCCGTACCGGAGACTGGCGGTGGCGACGATCTCGTTTGCCATCCTGTCGCTGGCGTGCGGGATGCTTTATCCCAAGCTGACCCGGGTGCTGATCGACGACGTGATCAGCCGGCGCGAGTCAGGGCTGCTGGCGCCGGCGGCATCGGCGCTGCTGGCGGCATTTTTCCTGCGGGAGGTGTTCAACGTGCTGCGGATCCGGGTGAACAACCGGCTTGAGCAGAACGTGATCTTCGACATGCGGCGGGATGTGTATGCGCGGATGCAGCGGTTGCCGGTGGCGTGGTTTGATCCGCGGGCGTCGGGGGATTTGATGACGCGGGTGATCGAGGACGTGAACAACGTCGAGCGGCTGCTGATTGACGGGACGGAGCAGGGGACGGTGGCGTTGCTGAGCATTGCGGGGGCGCTGGTGTTCATGTTTGCGGCGAGCCCGATGCTGGGCGCGGTGGCGCTGATACCGCTGCCATTTCTGGTGGGGGGCGCCCTGTGGTACACGATCACGGCGCACCGGCGTTACCGGCGACAGCGCGAGGCGGCGTCGGCCATGAATGCGCTGTTGATGGACAACCTGCAGGGCATCCGGCAGATCAAGGCCTTCGGGCGGCAGGTCCACGAGGACCGGCGGTTTGCGGAGCGGGCGGACGACTTGAGGGAGGGGACGCTGGTGGTGATGCGGGCATGGGCATGGTATTCGCCGGCGATGCAGTTTGTGGGGGCGCTGGGGATCGGGCTGATTTTGTGGGTGGGCGGGGCGCAGGTGATGGCGGGGCGGATGGAGGTGGGGGAATTGGTGGCCTTCATGCTGTATGCGGGGATGTTCTTCTACGAACCGATCGGGCGGTTGCACGCGCTGAACCAGATGTTGCAGGCGGCGCGGGCGGCGGCGGCGCGGGTTTTCGACATCCTGGATGCCGAGGTCGAACGGGCGGACCGGACCGGGCAACTGCGGGAGCCGGTGCGGGGTGACGTCCGGTATGAGGGGGTGTCGTTTCACTATGCGGGGGGACGCTCGATTCTGCGGGGCATCGAATTGCGGGCACGGTCGGGGGAGATGGTGGCGCTGGTGGGGCCGACGGGGGCGGGGAAGTCCACGCTGGTGAATCTGCTGCCGGGATTTTACGAGGCGACGGGCGGGCGGATCGAGATTGACGGGCAGGACATTCGGGAGGTGGCGCTGGAGTCGCTTCGTGGGAACATCAGCGTGGTGGCGCAGGAGCCGTTTCTGTTCAACGGGACCTTGAGGGAGAACATCCTGTACGGGCGGTTGGAGGCGGAGGAATCGGAGATGATCGCGGCGGCGCGGGCCGCCAACTGCCACGACTTCATTGTGCGTCTGCCGGAGGGGTACGACAGCCGGGTGGGGGAGCGGGGGGTGAAGTTGAGCGTTGGGGAGAAGCAGCGCATCAGCATTGCGCGGGCGCTGTTGAAGAACGCCCCGATTCTGATCCTGGACGAGGCGACGGCCAGCGTGGACACGCAGACGGAGAGGCTGATCCAGGAGGCGCTGCAGCGGTTGATGGCGGGGCGGACGAGCTTCGTGATCGCGCATCGATTGAGCACCATCCGGCGGGCCGATCAGATCCTCGTGCTGCGCGGGGGCGAGATTGTGGAGCGGGGCACGCACGAGTCGTTGCTGGCGGAGGGTGGCTTGTACGCGCGATTGGCCCAGATCCAGGACACGGCCACGATCGAGGAGGGATTCGAGCGGATGGGGGTGTGAGAGAGTGGCAGGCTGAGACCTGAGACCTGAGACCTGAGACCTGAGACCTGAGACCTGAGACCTGAGAGCTGAGAGCTGAGAGCTGAGAGCCAGTTCGCACGCGGAACTGGAGGTCCGGGCAAGATCGAATCGATCGCACCCGCCACGAGGCAACGCTCGAAAGGGTGCACCTGCGGGATCAAGGACGAGTACGAGAAGCGCCCTTCGGGCTGAGTACGAGTCGTGGGAGGGGAGGGTTTTGGCTGGCGGGGGAGGGGGAGGGGGGCAGAGTGGAGGGGGCATGGATGAGTGGATTGCGAGCGTGGCGGGAGCGATCGAGGGCGGGGGATGGATTCCAACGGGGGCCGGGGTGGTGGTGGGGGTTTCGGGGGGGTGCGATTCGATGGTGCTGTTGCGGACGCTGGCGGTGCTGGCTCCGGGGCGCGGGTGGCGGTTGGTGGTGGCGCATGTCCATCACGGTTTGAGGGGGGCGGAGGCGGATGACGATGCGGAACGGGTCCGGGCGGGGGCGGCGGATCTGGGGTTGCCGTTCCGGTTGGGGCGGGTGTCGGTGGAGGAGCAGGCGTCGCGCGGGGAGTCGATGGAGATGGCGGCCCGGCGGTTGCGTCATGGGTATCTGGCGGAGGTGGCGCGGGGGGAGGGGTGCGAACGGATCGCGTTGGGACATCACGCGGACGATCAGGTCGAGCTGTTCCTGCTGCGGTTGTTGCGAGGCGCAGGGGGCCGGGGGTTGGGGGGGATGCGGGCGGTGGACCGGTCTCCGTCGGATCGGGGCCTCTGGGTGGTGCGACCGTTTCTCGGGTTCACGCGGGAGGCGATCCGGGCGGCGGCGGGGGAGCTTGGGGTGGGTTGGGGGGAGGACGGATCGAACAGGGGGACGGACATCTGGCGGAACCGGATCCGGCACGAGTTGATTCCTTTATTGCGGGAGCGGTTCCAGCCGGCGCTGGGACGGGTGCTGGGACGCGGGCAGGAGGTATTGCGGGCCCAGGCGGAGTGGGTGGAGCGGGGGGCGCGGGAATGGCTGGGGGATCCGGCAACGTGCCGTTTCGAGGATCTGGCGGTGGCGGTGCAGCGGGATGCGGTGCGGCTGCAGTTGGAGGGGTTGGGGGTGGCGCCGGGGTTCGAGTTGATCGAGGCGTTGCGGACTGTGTCGGACACGCCGATCCAGGTGGATGCGGGGCGGCGGGTGAGACGGGAGGCGGGAGGGCGGGTGGTGGCGGGGGATGCGGGCGTTCTGGAGGAGGGGTTTCGGATGGAGTCGTGCGGGATCGAGTTGGGGTCGGAAGCGGGGGCGATCCGGTTCGGGGGGGTGGAGGTGGCGTGGCAGGTGGATCGGGTGGCGGGGACGGAGGGGGTGCCGGGTCGGGTGGGGGGGGGGGAGTATTTGGATGCGGATGCGGTGGGGGACGGGGCGCGCTTGCGGTACTGGCGTCCGGGGGACCGGTTTCAACCGATCGGGCTGGGGGCGGCGGCGAAGTTGCAGGATCTGTTCACCAACGCGCGGGTGGCACCGGGAGAACGGCGAGACCGGGTGCTGTTGGAGGCGGCGGGCGGGGGGATTGTCTGGGTGGAGGGGTTGCGGCTGGGCGAAGCCGGCAAGGTGACGTTGCGGACGCGGCGACGACTCCGATGGGCGTGGCGGCGGGTGGGGGGGAGGGGGGTAAGTGGTAAGTGGTAAGTGGTAAGGGGTCAGGGGTCAGGGGTCAGGGGTCAGGGGTCAGGGCGTGGGGGGGGGCGGGTTCGAGGGCGAGGTCCTTGAGGCGGAGTTCGGCGGCGGCGGGAGGAAGTTCGAAGGCGACCAGGCCCTGGCGTGGTCCGGCCGGGGATTCGAGGTCGGCGTGGGGCTGGCCGTTGAGAGCGATGTGGAGGCGGTTGCCGTGGGAGCGGATTTCGAGGGTATTCCAGGGCCGGAGGGCTGGCCGGGCGTGGGCGGGGTGGAGTTGGGCTGGAGCGGGGCTGCCGGTGAGGGTGAGCCGGCCGAAGTTCCGGGAACCGAGCTGGAGGCGGTAGCCGGTGGCGCCGCCGTCGGGTGTGGATTCGGCGCGGAAGAGGATGGCGGCGTCGGCGGCGTCGGGTTGGAGTTGGAACTGGAGGCGGAGGACGAAGTCGGAGGCGATCATTTCGCTGCGAAGGAAATCGGGGGCCGGGTGGGAGGCGTGAGCACGGCCGACGAGCTGGCCTTCTTCGACGCGCCAGTGGGAGTCGTCGCCGTCCCAGAGTTCGAGGTCGCGTCCGTTGAAGAAGAGCGGGGCGGTTTCGGGGGTGGCGAGGAGGGGGACCTGACCGGGCCGGCCGAGGTAGTAGATGAGGTCGCGGAACTCCTGGTCGGCGAGGGAATCGATGAGGCCTTCGGGCATCATGGAGAGCTGGCTGAGGAAGGTGTCCACGATGTCGGCGCGGGGAAGGGTGAGGGTTTCGGTGGCGGTGGCGACGGTGAGGGTGCGGTCGTCCTGGCGCTGGACGAGTCCGGTGACCACGCGGCCGTCGCGGAGTTCGAAGGTGGAGGCGAGGTATTCGTTGGGGATGACGGCGTTGGGATCGATGATGTTCTGGAGGACGTATTCGAGGTCGTTGCGGGCGGAGCCGGTGAGGTCGGGTCCGACCTTGCCGCCGGAATCGAAGAGGACATGGCATTGCTGGCAGAGGCGGGCATAGACGACGCGGCCGCGGAGGGCGTCGCCGGGGGTGGAGCCGCCGGCGCGGTAGATGCGCCGGTAGCGTTCGATTTCGGCCTGCTTGTCGGCGGCGACGTCGCGGACGGGTCCGTACACGCGGGTGAGGGCGGTGTCGATGGAATCGTCCTTGAGGCTGCGGAGCTGGCGGAGGATTTCGGCGGTGATGTCGCGCGGGGAGACGGTGCCTTCGGCGACGGCGTCGAGGAGGATCCGGGCGGAGGTGGCGCGGGCGGCGAGGGTGTTGAGGGCGTCGCGACGTTCGCCGGGGGAGAGGGACGGATAGACGGCGAGGAGGGCGGGGGCGGCCTGGGGATCCTCGAAGGTGGCGAGGGCACGGACGGCGGCGGCACGGACGGCGGGATCGGTGAGGAGGGCGCGAAGGACGGGGGGAAGTTCGGGGTCACGGACGCCGAGGAGGGCACGGAGGGCTTCCTGGCGTTGGGCGGGATCGACGGAGCGATCCTGGAGGGTGACGCGCAGGGCCAGACGGGCGGAGGCGGAGCCGAAGGTGAGGCCGAGGGAACGGGAGAGGGAACGGATTTCGGGGACGTCACTGCGGGCGAGGCGGGCTTCGATGGCTTCCCAGCCATCGGGCATGGGAAGTTCGGGTCGGCCCTGGGTGGCGTCGCGGAGGCCGCGGAGGATATCGAGCTGGAGCTGGGGTTGGGGGGTGCCGCCGAGGATGCGGACGAGGGCGGCGAGGGTATCGGCCGCGCGGGCGGGGACGACGGCGAGCAGGCAGAGGGCAAGGGCAAGGACCAGCGGCTTCATGCGAGGGGCGCATCGTTGGGACGGGACGGGGGCGGGCTCAAGGCGATTGTTGAGGACTCGCGGAGGTCGTCCCTGCGATCGACTGGGGATGCCCTGAATTGGGAGGCGGGAATGGCAGGGCGCTTGCATCGGGGCGTGAAAACCCGGACAACGACTGGGCATTCGAGGGTTGTTGTTGCCGATGAATCTGCCGAATCGTCTGACCTTGTCGCGGCTGGTGTTGACGGTGCTGTTCTTGGGGGCGCTTCTGGCGCGATTTCCGCTGCATGAGACGGTGGCGCTGGGGTTGTTTGTGGCGGCGAGCGTGACGGACTATCTGGATGGAGAGATTGCGCGGAGGCAGGGGCTGATCACGAATTTCGGGATTCTGATGGATCCCCTGGCGGACAAGATTCTCGTGTGTTCGGCATTCATTGCGTTTGTGGAACTGGACTGGATGCCGGCGTGGATGGTGATTGTGATTGTGGCGCGGGAACTGGCGATCACGGGGCTGCGGCTGCTGGCGGCCTCGCAGAACCTGGTGCTGGCGGCGGAGGGGTTCGGGAAGCACAAGACCGTGTCGCAGATCGTGTGCATCAGCGCGATTCTGACCTCGATGGCGTATCCGACATGGGGGGCGTGGGCGCGGGCCTTTTTCGAGTTTGCGATCGTGACGCCTTGGGTGGGGTGGTTCACGGAGGCTGCGAAGTGGATGGCGGTGGGGCTGACGGTGTTGTCGGGGAGCGTGTATCTGTGGCGAAACCGGTCGGTGTATTTGAGCGACGTGTGAACGGGCGCCCGGACAGGTGGTGGGTTTGGGTGGCCGAGGGATTCGGGGTGGGGCGATTGCGGGTGGCGCCGGGGACGTGGGGTTCGCTGCTGGGGGTGGGGTGGTTTCTGCTGCTGCTGGTGCCGGGGCGGGCGTGGGTGTTTGCGGCGGGGTGTGCGGGGGCGATCGGGGCGGCGGTGTGGGTGTGCGGGCGTGCGGAACGGGTGCTGGGCCGGCACGATCCGGGGTCGGTGGTGCTGGATGAGATTGTGGCTGTGCCGCTGTGTTTTGTGCCCTTGCTGGCGGGTTGGGGGGCGTTTCCCGGAGTGGCGGCGTGGTGGGGTTGGGCGCCGTGGTGGTGGCTGGCGCTGGGGTTCGGGCTGTTCCGGGTGTTCGACATTGCCAAGCCGTGGCCGGTGGGGTGGTTGCAACGGTGGCCCGGAGGGTGGGGCATTGTGGCGGACGATGTGGCGGCGGCGTGCTGGGTGGCGGTGTTGATGGGGTTGGGGATCGGGTTCGGTTGGATCGAGGCGGGGAGGGCGCCATGAGCACGGAGGCACCGGAGGGTGGGAGTCGTCGGGTCCCGGTGGTGCTGATCACCGGGGCGGGGGCGGGGCTTGGGCTGGCGCTGACACGGCGGTTGATGGCGGGGGGGCGGCATCACCTGGTGGCGACGGCGCGGGAGGAATCGCTGGGGCGGTTTGAGGAGGCCGGCGTGCGGGAGGGGGCGCGGCTGTGGATCCGGGCGATGGATGTCACGGACGGGGGGCAGAGACGCCGGGTGGTCGAGGAGGTGGACCGGGAGTTGGGGGGTGTGGACGTGCTGGTGAACAACGCGGGCATCGCCTTCCGGTCGGTGCTCGAGCATGTGAACGAGGGGGAGTGGCTGGAGCAGATGCGGGTGAATTTCCGGGGGCCGGCCGAGCTGGCGAGGCTGGTGTTGCCGGCGATGCGGGCGAGGCGGGCGGGGCGGATTGTTTCGGTGTCGTCGGTGGGGGGGATGATGGCGATGCCGACGATGGCCTTGTACAGCGCGTCGAAGTTTGCGCTGGAGGGGGCGTTCGAGGCGTTGTGGTACGAGGTGCGGCCGTGGGGGATCCGGGTGACGCTGGTGCAGCCGGGGTTTGTGCGGTCCGATTCGTTTACGCGGACGCGGTTCACGCGGCAGGCGAGGCATGGGCGGGATGAGGAGGGGGATCCGTACCATGCGCATTACCGGGAGATGCACGGGTTCATCGAGCGCTGGATGCGTCGGGCGTGGTCGTCGCCGGAGGAGGTGGCGCGGGTGATCGAGCGGGTGATGGAACGGCGGGACCCGCCGTTGCGGGTGAGTGCGACGCCGGATGCGTGGGTGTTTGCCAAGCTGCGGCGGTGGCTTCCGCGTCGCTGGTATCACCGGCTGTTGTATGCGGCGTTGCCGGGGATTGGGCGGTGGGGTCCGGCGGGGAGGGCCGGGGAGGTCAGCGGCTGAACAGGCGAGGGAGCCAGGTGGTGAGGGCGGGGAGGTAGGTGATGACGAGGACGCCGGCGCCGAGGATGAGGAGCATGGGGAAGGTGGCGCGGATGACTTCGGGGAGGGGTTTGCCGAAGCGGTAGGAGGCGAGGAAGAGGTTCATGCCGACGGGCGGGGTGAGGTAACCGAGCTGGAGATTGGCCATGAAGAGGATTCCGAGGTGGAGGGGGTCGAGGCCGAAGGCCAGTCCGATGGGAACGATCAGGGGCACGACGACGACGATGGCGGCGTAGATGTCCATGAGGCAGCCCACGAGGATGAGGAAGAGATTGAGGGCGAGGAGGAAGACCCAGGGGGAACGGATGGCGGCCTGGACCCAGTCGGCGGCGTGATCGGGGACCTGGGCGGTGATGAGGAAGTTGGTGAAGCCCATGGCGACGCCGAGGATGAGGAGGACGCCGCCGACGAGGAGGCCGCATTCGGTCATGACGCGCGGCACATCGCGGCGCCAGTGGAGGTCGCGATGGAGGAGGGTCTGGGTGAGGAGGGCGTAGAGGGCGGTGAGGGCGGCGGCTTCGGCGGGGAGGCAGAAGAAGAGGCCGGCGAAGGCCACGAACGGCAGGAGGAGTTCCCATTTGGCAGCCCAGGAGGCGGCGAGGGCTTCGTGGAGGTTGAAGCGGCGTTCGGCGGTGGTGAGGCGGGGTCCGGCATAGACGCCCCAGGCGGAGGCGAGTCCGACCATGAAGAGACCTGGCAGCAAGCCGGCGAGGAAGAGCTGGGTGATGGGGACGTTGGCGACGATGGCGTAGAGGATGAGGGGGAGGCAGGGGGGCAGGAGGATGCCGAGGGAACCGGCGCCGGTGAGGAGACCGAGGGCATCCCGTTCGCGGTAGCGGGCGGCGACGAGGATGGGGTAGAGGAGGCCGCCGAGGGCGAGGATGGTGACGCCGGAGCCGCCGGTGAAGGTGGTGAAGAAGGCGCAGACCAGGGCGGTGACGATGGCCGGGCCGCCGCGGATGGAGCCGAACCAGGCGAGGAAGACGCGGACCAGGCGTCGTGAGGCGCCGCTTTCCGCGAGGAAGTACCCCGTGAGGGTGAAGAGGGGCACCATGGGGAGGAGGGGGTTCACCACCTGTTCGTAGTGATCGAGGGGAATGGAGGCGAGCGGGTCGCCGCGTCCCCAGAACAGGATGACCGCCGCGCCGCCGAGGACGGCAAAGATGGGGGCGCCGAGGATGGCGGCGAGCAGGAGGAGGAGGAGGGCTGGGACGACGAGGGCGGCGGGGTCGGCGGGAGGTTTCCAGGCGGCGACGAGGAGGAGGGTGGCGAGCGTGAAGGCTGCGGTGCGCCAGGGCCAGGAGGGGCCGGCGCGCCAGGCCAGGCGCAGGGCGATGGCGGCGAAGCCAAGGGGGAGGGCGCCGAGCAGGATCCAGACGGGGATCCCGTAGGCGAGGGTGCGACCGGAGAGCTTTTCGGCGGCGGTGAGCTGCCAGCTTGCGAGGCAGAGGGCGGCGGCGATGGCGGCGGCGACGAGACCGGCGACGAGGGACGCGGTGTGGCGCATCCAGTTTTGCGGGAGGAACTGGGGGAGGGTGGAGAGGGCGAGGAGACGACCTTCCCGGGCGGCAATGGCGCCGCCGACCACACCGACGAGGAGGTTGAAATGGCCGAGCCAGGCTTCGGGGCTTTGGATGCCGAAGGGGATCAGGCCGCGGCGCCGGAGCAATTCGAGGACCGGGAGCAGGAGCATGCCGCCGAGGAGGACCACGAGGACGCCGTTCTCGAGGCGGGCTGTCGGGCGGATTTTGGCGGCGGCGACCGGGGGAGGCGGGTCGCCGGTAGCCGGGGCCGGGGGAGGTTGGAATCCGGGGGCGCTCATGCGCCGGAGGCGGTGCGGAAGGTCCCGAGGAGGCGTTGAACCTCATCGAAGAGGGGGGCGGGCACGAGGCGGCCGCGCAGGCGCGGGTAGGCTTCGGCGATGACCTGGCGCCATTCGGCTGCCACATCGGGGGTGACGGGATGGACGGTGAGGCCCTGCCGGTCGCGCATGGCGGTGATGGCGGCGTCATCTTCGGCGCGGCTCTGGGCACGCACTTCGGCTCCCGTTTCCTCGGCGATGGATTCGAGGCGGGTGCGGAGGTCGGCGGGGATGCGTTCCCAGGCGCGGCGGGAGACGAGGAGGGCGCCGGTGACGGGAGTGAAGCGGAGGTCGAGCATGTGACGGGCGACGGAGGCGACCTGGGTGAAATTGGCGAGGAAGGGGGGGAGCGGGACGCCGTCGATGAGGCCGGTGGTGAGTGCGGTGAAGATCTTGTCGGGTTCGAGCGGGACGGGGTCGTAGTAGGCCCGCATGATGTCGATGGCGTCGTTGTCGCCGGCGGCGGCGAAGATCTTCATCGGTTTGAGATCGGCGGGGCGGAGGATGGGGCGACGGGTGAACCAGCGGACCCAGCCGGCGTCGGCCCAGAACAGGACCTGGTAGCCCTTGTCGGTGAAGGCCTGTTCGAGGCGGGGACGCATGGCATCGCGGACGTGATCGACCTCCTCCCAGGATTGGAAGGCCATGGGGATGAGCTGGAGGGCGGTGGGGGCCTTGTCGATGAGGCCCATGCCGGCGGCGGTGAGCATGGCGCCCTGGAGCTGCTGGATGCCCATGCGGCGGACGATGGCCGGTTCGCCGCCCTGGGTGCCGGGGTAGAGGGTGACGTCCACCCGGCCGCCGGAGGCATCGCGCCATTGGCGGGCCATGGTCTGGAAGGACTGGTGGAAGGACGAACCGCGGGGGGCCACGGTGGCCATGGCGAGGCGGAACTCGGGACGGGCGGCGGCGCGGGCGACGAATGGGACGGCCCAGGGGGTGGCGGCGAGGCCGACGGCCGAATGGCGGAGGAACTGGCGACGATTCATCGGGACGAGATACACCGGTTTTGGGGCGCGAACCAACAGCCTTACTCCAGCGGGGGCAAGAACAACTCGTCGATCCGTTGGAGGAGCCAGGCGGCACGGCGCTGGACGACGAGGTTCTCGACGCGGCTGGATGGATCGGCATCGACGTCGAGGGCAAGCGCCTGGCGGAGGAGGGATTCGAACCGTGCGCGGTCTTCGGTGGGGATGCAGACGGCCTCGGCATAGGAGACCAGCGGGCCGGCCAGGCGGCCTTCGCCAAGCTCGAGGGCCCGATCGAAGTGGCGGGTGGCACGGAGGACCGGGTCGCCTTCGCCGGTGGCCCGGCTCATTTCGAAGGGAACGAGGAGGGCATGAATCGCGCCGCGATTCCATGACGGGTCGAGGGCGAGGGCACGATCGATCAGGGCTTCGACCCGGGACAGGTCGCCGACGAGGGCCGGGTCGTCCTTGGACTGGGCGATGGCGGCGGCCCAGGAGGCGGCGGCCCAGTAGAGGAGGGGGACATCCTCCTTGCGGGCAACCGTCACGGCATGGGCGGGACTGGCATCGAGGCGGCGGGTGAAGCCGGGATGCCGGGCCTCGATCCCGCGGAGGGCGTAGTCGCGGCCCCGGAGGTAGAGGTTGCGGGCGCGGAGGCGGAGTTCACGGGCGCGGTCGAGGTCGTGATCCTCGATGCGATCGGCGGACTGTTCGATGAAGGCGTAGCCGTACTGGGTGAAGCCGCTGGCGAGGGCGGTGAGCAGGCCAACGTGCCGGGGGCTCTCGGCGAGGAGGCTTTCCATCAGTTTGAGGCTGAAGGGGAGGGCGTCGCGGACGAGTTCGGGGTCGTTGTCGGAGGCGAACGTGCCGGTCCCGCCGGCCAGGGCGTCGGCGACGCGGTTGACGGCCAGTTGACGGATGGAACAGCCCGTCCCGAAGAACAGGGCGACGAGGAGTGCGACGAGGGACGTTCGGGGCGTCATGGTGCGGTCGGACGGGCCGATTCGGGGCATGAATCGGGGCGGGCGCAATCCCGAAGTCCTGGGCTGGGGGGCGAGTGGCGACTGGCGAGTCGGGGAATGTGGGGAACGGAGGGCGCCGCTTTAGAAGGTTGGCCCGGGGGAGGGGGTTGGGCAGACTGGAGGGCATCATGAACCACCGCTATGGACCGCGAATGGGCGATGAGTTGGGAGAGGGAGGGGATGGACGCCTCTGGCGAGGACGGGGTGAGGGGTTGGGATTGGAAACGTCGGAGTTGCGGAGTTCGTCCGTGCGGGAACGGGGGTCCGGGGATGGGCCGGGGGAGGGACAACCGGGGTTGAGGCGGGGTGCGGAGGGATTCACGCTGATCGAGTTGCTGGTGGTGATCGCGATCATCGCGATTCTGGCGAGCATGCTGTTGCCGGCGTTGTCGAAGGCGAAGACCAAGGCGCAGGGGATCGCCTGCCTGAACAACGGGAAGCAGATGGGTTTGGCGTGGATCCTGTACGCGGGGGACAACGAGGAGCGGTTGGTGGACAACCACGGGATCACGCAGACCATGGCCCAGCGGCGGAGCTGGGTGAACAACGTGATGACCTGGGGATTGGAACCGGACAACACCAACCTCGCCTTCATCACCGAGGCCAAGCTGGCGCCTTATACGGCGCGGTCCGTGGGGGTGTACAAGTGCCCGGCGGACACGGCGTTGAGCGCGGCGCAGCGGGCGCGCGGCTGGTCGAAGAGGGTGCGGAGCATGGCGATGAATGCCGCGTGCGGACACGGGGGCGATCTCACGCCGAACGGACAGAGCCCGTTTCCTGGATTCAAGCAGTTCCTGAAGCTCACCGACATCACGGCGCCAGCGAACATCTTCGTTTTTCTCGACGAGCATCCGGACAGCATCAATGACGGGTGGTTCGTCAACAATCCGACGGGGACGCAATGGAGCGACCTTCCGGCCTCGTATCACAATGGGGCAGGCGGGCTCACCTTCGCAGACGGCCATTCGGAGATCCACCGGTGGTTGGAGGTCGCGACGCGCAAGGCGCCGAGGCAGGGTGGGGCGATGCTTCCATTTGCAGTGCCGGCCGCCCAGCGTCGCGACTACCAGTGGCTGGCGGACCACGCCTTCGAGCGGCTGTGAGGACGGTCGTGGGTTGGAGACGGGCGGGTGCGGGCCGGTGCCGCAGCCAAGCCTGACGAGCACGCCATGGTGACGTCTCTCCTCGCGTTCTCCGCATCGCCCACTCAGAGCCTGCACCGAGGGGATTCTGCGACCCCTGGCGGGGTCGTGGGCGGGGTGGGACTTCTGACCGGGGGTCGAACCCGCGGAGCCGGGTTCGACCCCCGGCTAATCTCTGGAAACCCTGCGGGTTTCTGGGGCCCGATGGAAGGTGAAGCTCGCAGGATCCGTGGGATCACGGGGAGTTCTGCGGTGATCCGCCTCGGTGCGCCTCACCCAACCCCCTTCGAGAGGGTGCACATCAGGGTCTTGCGGCAGGCCTCGTACCCGTACTCTTAATCTTAATCTTAATCTTAATCGTACTCGTACTCGCCCAGCCCAGTTCGCACGTGGAATGGCAGGTCTGAGCACGAGTGAACCCATTGGGGCAGCCATGAGGCGAGGTTCGAAGGGGGTGTGTCTGCGGGATCGAGGACGAGGACGAGTACCGCCCTTCGGGCTGAGTACGAGTACGGGGGAGGGAGAAAGGGGGTGGGGCGTTGGATTGAGGACTCGCGGAGCTCGTCCCTCCGATTCGCTGGGATCTGCGACCCCTGGCGGGGTCGTGGGCGGGGTGGGACTTCAGACCGGGGGACGAACCCGCGGAGCCGGGTTCGACCCCCGGCTAATCTCTGGAAACCCTGCGGGTTTCTGGAGCCCGATACGAGTACGGAGGGGGGAGAATGGGTGTGGCGCGTTGGGTTGAGGACTCGCGGAGCTCGTCCCTCCGAATCGCTGACTCGTCAGCGACAGATTGGGCGCGGTTCCGCGGGGTCAGATGGTGCGGGTGAACAGGCTGCCGATGGGTTTGCCGACGCCGTCGCGGGTGACGTAGAACGGGCGTTTCTCGACCTCGTAGGCGAGGTCGGCGGGGATGCCGACGGCGCGGAAGAGGGTGGCGTGGAGATCCTCGATCACCACGCGGTCGCGGACGGTGGAACAGGGGCGTTCGTCGGAGGTTTCGCCGTGGAGATGGCCGCGTTTGAGACCGCCGCCGAACAGCAGGACGCAGCCGGCATCGGTGAAATGGCGGTGCATGCCGTAGTGGGTCATGGACTCGATGCGGTCGGGCACGGGGACCTGGTCCTGGACAGGCTGTCCGGGGCGACCCTCCATCATCATGTCGCGGCTGAATTCGCTGGCGAGGATGATGAGGGTGCGGTCGAGGAGGCCGCGTTCTTCGAGGTCGAGGACCAGTTGGGCCACGGCGCCGTCGATGGCCTTCTTCATGTTCACCAGTTTCTCGTGGCCGTGCTCGTGGGTGTCCCAGTTGAGGAAGGGGATGTACTCGGTGCTGACCTCGATGAAGCGGGCACCGACCTCGACGAGGCGCCGGGCGAGGAGGCAGCCGAGTCCGAAGCGCTGGATGTTTTGTTCCTCGTAGCTGCCGTCGCGGACGAAATCGCCGCCCAGGCGGCGTGAGAAATCCCAGCCACCGGGGACGTAGCGGGCGACGGTTTCGGGGCTTTCCTCGGTGAGGTCGAAGGCCCTGGCGGCGGGGGAACTGAGGAGGCGATGGGCGTTGTCGAAGGAGCGGAGGAGCGATTCGCGCTGGTACCCGGAGCCGAGCTGGCCGACCGGCGAAGCCTCGAGCAGGCGGCGGTAGAAGCGGTCCCGATTGGCGAAGCGGTCCGGGCTCATGCCTCCGGGCGGGGTGACGACGTCCTTGGCGGCATCGGGGAAGGGGACATTGAAGGGGCCGTATTCGGAGCCGAGGAATCCGGCGGTGGTGAAGGCCTTGAGTTCCTCGCCTTCCCCGACTTCGAAGCGTTGGCCGATGTTGATGAAGGCGGGGACGGCGGGGTTTTTCGGGCCCAGGGTGCGGGCGATGACGGCGCCGAGGTGGGGGCAGGCGACCGTCTGGGGCGGTGTGTAGCCGGTGTGCCAGTGGAACTGGTGGCGGGAATGGAGGATGAAGCCGAGATCGCCCGCGGTGTAGGTGCGGATCAGGGTGCCGCGATCCATCACTCCGGCGATCCGTTCGAGACCGGCGGTGAAGCGGATGCCATCCACGTGGGTGGGGATGGAGGGGAAGGTGGACAGGACGCGGGCGGGATCGAGGCCCTTCTCGAACGGGGTGTAGCGCTTGGGATCGAAGGTGTCCGTGTGGGCCATGCCGCCGCCCATCCAGAGGACCACCACCGAATCGGCGGTGGCGGGAAGGAGGGCGGGGCTGGCGGCGTCCGAAGCCCAGGCCCGGGGGGCGCCGGCGGACAAGGCACCGAGGGTGGCGGTCGAGAGGGTCCGGACGAAGTCCCGTCGGGTGAAATCGCGGTGGCTCATGGCGGTGGGAAGATCGTGTTGCGGTCCAGTATAGGGGCGGGGCGACCGGCGACCACTCTGGAATGCGGGATTGAGGTGGCGGGGAGGGTGGACTTACCCTTTGGGCACTGCTCCCCATGAAGACATTTTCGGCATTCGGGCGAGGGCTTGCTTTGGGATGGTTCCCGGTGGCCGCGCTGAGCTGGCTGGCCTGCCTGCCGGTGGCCCCTGCGGAAGCGATCCGGTTCGACCGCGACATCCGCCCGATCCTGGTGGAGAACTGCCTGGCCTGTCACGGGCCGGACCCGGCGACGCGCAAGGCGGGGTTGCGGTTGGACACGCGGGAGGGGGTGTTTGAGGGGGGGCGGCGACGGGACGCCTCGGTGGTGCCGGGCGATCCGGAGGCGAGTCCGTTATGGCAGCGGATCGAGACGGAGGATGCGGCGGACATCATGCCGCCGCCCGATTCGCTCAAGGCGCTCAAGCCGGAGGAGAAGGCGCGGATCCGGGCGTGGATTTTGCAGGGGGCGCCCTGGGAGGAGCACTGGGCGTTCACCGCGCCGGTACGCCCTTCGGTGCCGGAGGTGCCGGAGGGGACCGATGTCCGGAACCCGATCGACGCGTTTGTGGCGGCCCGGTTGGCCGGGGAAGGACTGGCGATGCATCCCGGGGCCGATCTTCGGACACTGGGGCGGCGGGTGGCGCTGGATCTGACGGGATTGCCGCCGGCTCCGGGGGAGCTGGAGGCGCTGGAGGCGGATTCGGCCCCGGATGCGTATGAGCGGTACGTCGAGCGGTTGCTGGAGTCGCCGCATTGGGGCGAGCACCGGGGACGGTACTGGCTGGATGCGGCGCGGTACGCGGACACCCACGGGCTGCACTTCGACAATTACCGGGAGATGTGGCCCTACCGGGACTGGGTGATCGGGGCGTTCAACCGGAACCTGCCGTTCGACCGGTTCACGGTGGAGCAGTTGGCGGGCGATTTGCTGGAGGATCCGACCGAGGAGCAGCGGGTGGCGACGGGTTTTCAGCGGTGCAACCTCACGACGAACGAGGGCGGCACCATCGAGGAGGAGAACCTGGCGTTGTACGCGAGCGACCGGGTGGGAACGACGGGGTGGGTGTTCCTGGGGCTGACCGCGAATTGCGCCGCGTGTCATGACCACAAGTTCGACCCGATGACGACGCGCGATTTCTACGCGCTGGCGGCGTTCTACCGGAACACGCGTCAGTCCGGGTTTGACCGGAACTGGCGGGAGGGTGACGGGGCGATCGTGGTGCCGCAGGGGGAGGACGATCGGCGGCGGTGGCGGGAATTGCCGGAGGAGATCCGGCGGGCGGAAGCGGCTTACGAGGCGTTGTTTGGCGATGCGGACGAGGCCCTGGCCGCCTGGGCGGCCGACGCTCGTGACGGTGGCGGGGAGGAGGGGTCGAAGGGGGACGGGGTCCGGTTGGAGGACGAAGCGGTGGCGTTGCGTTTCGATCGGGCCCATGCGGGGGACGCGGAACTGCGGGTTGGCGAGGAGGTGCGGCGGGTGGCGCTGGCGGAGGGGATGGGGTGGCGCGAGGATGGGCCGGCCGGGCCGGGGGCGATTCTGGGTGCGGAGCGGGCGGTGGATCTGGGCGATCTGGGGGACTGGGAGGCGGGCGATCCGTGGACCGTCTCGGCGTGGGTGTGGATTCCCGAGGAGGGGCGGGTTGAAGGTTCGGTGGTGGCGCGGATGAAGGATGCGGCGGGGCATCACCGGGGATGGGATGTATTCGTCAACCGGCGGACCTTCGGGATGCACGTGGTGCATCGCTGGCCGCAGGTGGCGATGAAGGTGCGGAGCGCGGAGGAGGTGATGCGGCCCGGGGCGTGGCAGTTCGTGACGGTGTCCCATGACGGGTCCGGCCGGGCGTCCGGGGTGAGGTTGTATCTGGACGGCGAGCGTGTGAACGGGCGGGCGGAGCAGGACCGGCTCGAGGGTTCGGTGCGGGTGGATCTGCCGTTGCGGGTCGGGAGCCGGGAGAAGGAGCACGTCCTCGACGGGGCCGCGGTGCAGGATTTGCGGCTGCACCGGCGGGCGCTGGAACCGTACGAAGTGCGGGCCCTTGCGGCGGCGCCGACCCTGGAGATGCGGCGTCGCGCCTGGGGGGCGACGATGGCCGGGATCGAGGCGTTGCGCGCGGAACTGGCGGGGGGCGCGGGTTCGGACGGCGGCGTGGAAGGGGCGGCGGGCGATGAGGTGGTGAAGCGGGAGGCGGAGGTGCGTCGCGAACGCGAGGCTCAGCTTCGACGCTGGGAGGCTGAAGCCGGGGCGGTACGGGATTCCTTCCGGGTGGCGGTGCATGGTCCGACGGCGGAGGCGGGGCGGCGGGTGGCCCTGCTCAAGGGCGAGCGCGACCGCATCCGGGGGCGCAGTCCGGTGACCCACATCCAGCAGGAGCGGGAGGATTCGGTCCCGACGGCGCGGATTCTGCGAAGGGGCGAGTACGACAAGCCGGGGGACGAGGTTACGGCGGACACGCCGGGGTTCCTGCCGCCGATGCCGGAAGGGGCGCCGCGCAACCGGCTGGGTCTGGCGCAGTGGCTGGTGTCGCCCGGGAACCCGTTGCTGGCGCGGGTCACGGTGAACCGGTTCTGGCAGGAGGTGTTCGGCACCGGGATTGTACGCACGACGGAGGATTTCGGGACGGTGGGTGAGGCGCCAGTGAACCAGGAGCTGCTGGACTGGCTGGCGGTCGAATTCCGGGAGAGCGGCTGGGACGTGAAGCGCCTGTTCACGCTGATGGTCACCTCGGCCGCGTATCGCCAGTCGGCGGTGGTCACGGCGGAGAAGCTCGAACGCGACCGCGACAACCGGTTGCTCAGCCGGGGTCCGAGGTTTCGTCTCGATGCCGAGGCGATCCGCGACTATGCGCTGGCGACCAGCGGACTGCTGGTGCCGCGGTTGGGGGGGCCAAGTGTGCGACCGTACCAGCCCGTGGGCGTCTGGGAGGCGGTGGCGATGCCGGAGAGCAACACACGCCATTACGAGCAGGATTCGGGCGAGGCGCTGTATCGCCGATCCCTGTACACCTTCTGGAAGCGGGCGGCGCCTCCGGCGACGATGGAGGTCTTCAATGCGCCGAGCCGTGAAGTGTGCTCGGTGCGGCGGGAACGGACCAACACCCCTTTGCAGGCACTGGCGACGCTGAACGATCCGACGTTTGTCGAGGCGGCGCGCGTGCTGGCCGAGGCGGCCTGGTGGGATGCGCGGGGGATTGAGGAGGCGGCCATTGACGCGCTGGCGTCGAGGGTGCTGTTGCGGGGGCTGACGGACGCGGAGCGGTCGATCGTGCGGGAGACGCTTGACCGGATGCGGGAGCATTATGAAGCGGTTCCGGAGGATGCGCTGCGGCTGCTCGGGGTGGGGGAGTCGCCGAGGAATCCGGTGCTTGCGCCGGCTCCGGTGGCGGCGCTGGCCATGGTGGCCAACCAGTTGCTCAATCTCGACGAGGTCCTGAACAAGTGATGGCGAATCGTGAATGGGGAATGGGGGATCGCGAATCGCGAAGCGCGAAGCGGGGGTGGGGCCGGTGCATCCCGGAGTTGTGGGTGAGGTGCGAACTCCGCCAGGCGGTGCTTCGGAGGGCCGGGTTCCACGAGGCCGCAACGGTGTGGAGCGTTGGGTTGAGGACTCGCCGAGCTCGTCCCTCCGGTTCGCTGCCTCCTCATCCACAACTCCGGGATGCACGGGGGTGGAGCGGGTTTTCGTTGCCGGGATGCGGGTCGTTCACCGGGGCGGGGGCCGGAACCCGCGGGCGTGGATCAGGGAACTTTTCGGGTCAGTGGAATTCAAAGCCCAACCTATAGGAACCGATGAGCTTGATTGACGAGACGATCCGTCTGGAGACGCGGCGCCAGTTCTTTGGGCGCGGGCGAAACGCGCTGGGCTTTGCGGCGCTGGCCTCGTTGCTTGGACCGCGGATGCGGTTGTGGGGCGAGGATGTTTCCGGCGCGGCCGGGGGCGGCGCGATCCGGCCGCACCATGCGCCGAAGGTGAAGCGGGTGCTGTACCTGCACATGGTGGGCGGCCCGTCGCAGATGGACCTGTTCGACCACAAGCCGGTGATGGCGAACTGGTACGACAAGGAGCTGCCGGATTCGGTGCGGATGGGGCAGCGGTTGACGACGATGACCTCGGGGCAGTCGCGGTTCCCGATCGCGCCGTCGAAGTGGGGCTTTCAGCCGGCGGGGCAGTGCGGGTTGTGGATGAACACCGAGCTGCTGCCGTGGACGGCGCGGTGCGTGGACGACATGGCCTTCATCCGATCGATGCACACCGAGGCCATCAACCATGAGCCGGCGATCCTGCATATGCAGACCGGGAGCATGGTTCCGGGGCGGGCCTGCATGGGTTCGTGGATCAGCTACGGGCTCGGATCCATGAACGAGAATCTGCCGACGTTTGTCGTGCTGGTGGCCGAGCCGACGAACAAGGAGCAGATCCAGGCCATCAGCGGACGGCTGTGGTCGAGCGGATTTCTGTCGGGCGAACACGCGGGTGTGTCCTTCCGGAGCCAGGGCGACCCGATCCTGTTCATCAACGATCCGCCGGGCGTGCCGGCGGCGCTGCGGCGTCACCAGCTCGACGGCCTGCGCCGGTTGAACGAGTTGAAGCACGCGGCGATCGGCGATCCCGAGACCCACACGCGCATCCAGCAGTTCGAGATGGCGTTCCGGATGCAGACCAGCGTGCCCGAACTCACGAGGATCTCGGACGAACCGGACAGCACCTGGAGCCTGTACGGCGACGAGGCGCGGAAGCCGGGGACCTATGCGTCCACGTGTCTCATGGCACGGCGTCTTCTCGAACGAGGGGTGCGGTTCGTGCAGGTCTATCTCAACAACTGGGATCACCACGGCAATGTCGCCGGGCGACTGCCGATGCAATGCCGGGACATCGATCAGGCGACCTACGGACTGATCCACGACCTGAAGGCGCGGGGTCTGTTCGAGGACACGCTGATTCTGTGGGGCGGCGAGTTCGGGCGGACGATTTACAGCCAGGGCGGATTATCGCGGGAGAATTACGGGCGGGATCATCACCCGCGCTGTTTCACCATGTGGCTGGCCGGCGGGGGGATCCGGGGCGGGACGATCCACGGCGAGACCGACGATTTCAGTTACAACATCGTGCGGGATCCGGTTCACGTGCGGGATTTGCATGCCACGGTGCTGCACCTGCTGGGGATCGACCATCGCCGGTTCACCTACCGGTTCCAGGGCCTCGATCAGAAGCTGACGGGAGTGGACGCCGAGGCCCACGTTGTGCAGCCCATTCTGGCGTGAGGCGGCGGGAGGCCGGGAGACCCGCGTGCTCCATCGCCGGGGTTGGTGTGGGTCGGACTTGGTTTGGTGTGCACGCGCTGGAGTGTCGGGGTGACTTGGGAGGCTCACGCTGAAGCGTGTACACCCAACCGGTTTGGCGGGGCGGGGACGCGGGGGTGGAGGGTGGGTCGGAGTTGGTTTGGTGTGCACGCGCGCTGGAGTGTCGGGGTGGTTTGGAAGGCTCACGCTGAAGCGTGTACACCCAACCGGTTTGGCGGGGCGGGGACGCGGGGGTGGGGTTCGCGATTGACGGTGCGGGAGGGGGCTACCTACTTTGGCCGGACTTGATGTCGCGCCATCTCACGAGTTTAAGCGTGGTTTTGCTGTTGATGGGGGGGGTGTGGAGCGGGTGCAAGCCAGGGGCCGAGGCGGGCGGTGGGGGGGCGCCGACGATCCAGGTGGTGGCGGTGACGGCGGTGCGGCAGTCGGTGGAGGAGACGCTGGCGGTGGTGGGGTCGCTGGTGGCGAACGAGCAGGTGGAGGTGCGGTCGGAGTCGGACGGGTTTGTGGAGTCGATCCTGTTCCGGGAGGGGGAGGATGTGAAGGAGGGGGCGTTGCTGGTGACGCTGGATGAGACGCGGTTGCAGGCGGCGCTGGAGGAGTCGGAGGCGGCGCTGCAATTGAGTCAGCAGACGTACGACCGGTCGAGGGAACTGCTGGGGGCCCGGTTGATCTCGAACCAGGAATTTGACCAGGCGGCGTCGCGTCTGGCGGCGGATGAGGCGGCAGTGGCGGGGCGGCGGCGGGCGGTGGAGGAGGCGCGGATCCGGGCGCCGTTTGCGGGGGTGGTGGGGGCGCGGCAGGTGAGTCCGGGTCAACTGGTGACGCGGGCGACCACGCTGACGTGGCTGGTGGATCTGGACACGGTGAAGGTGGAGTTCAACGTGCCGGAACGGTATGTGGGGCGGGTGCGGGTGGGGCAGTCCGTCGAGATCCGGGTGGCGGCGTGGAGGGACCGGCAGTTCCGGGGGGAGGTGTTTTTCGTGGCGCCGTTTGTGGAGCCGGTCACCCGGACGATGCTGGTCAAGGCGGAGGTGCCGAATGAGGAGCGGCTGCTGAAGCCGGGGATGTTTGCGAATTTGAACCTGACGCTGGAGGTACGGGAGCAGGCGGTGGTGATTCCGGAGGCGGCGTTGAGCCAGATTCTGGATGGGGACCGGGCGACGGTGATGGTGGTGGGGGCGGAGGACACGGTATCGGTGCGTCCGGTGCGGGTGGGACTCCGGCTGCCGGCGCGGGTGGAGATTCTGGAGGGACTGGAGGCGGGGGAGCGGGTGGTGGTGGAGGGATTGCAGAAGGTGGCGCCGGGGATGCGGGTGATGCTGGCGCCGGAGGCCTCGGCGGCGCCGTATCTGCCGGCGAAGACGTGAGAGCGAGGAGGAGCCATGCAACTGCCCGAGATCTGCATCCGCCGGCCGGTGTTCACGTCGATGATGAGCCTGGCCCTGGTGTTGTTTGGGGCGATCGGGCTGACGCGGCTGCCGGTGCGGGAGCTGCCGGACATCGATCCCCCGGTGGTGAGTGTGACGACGATTTATCCGGGGGCGTCGGCGGGGGTGATGGAGACGGAGGTGACGGAGCGGATCGAGGATGCGATCAACACCATTGAGGGGATCAAGACGCTGACGAGCCAGAGCCGGGAGCAGGTGAGCAACATCACCATCGAGTTTCATCTGACCCGGCCGATCGAGGTGGCGACGCAGGATGTGCGGGATCGGGTGGCGAGCGTGCGGGGGCGGCTGCCGCAGGACATCCAGGAACCGATCGTGGCGAAGCAGGATGCGGATGCGCGGCCGATGTTGTGGATTGGGATGCGAAGCGACCGGTTCACGCCGCTGGAGCTGACGACCCTGGCGGAGCAGCAGATCAAGAACCGGCTGCAGACAGTGTCCGGGGTGTCGTCGGTGATGATCGGGGGCGAGCAGCGGTTTGCCATGCGTCTGGGACTGGATGCGGAGAAGATGGCGGCGCACCGGGTGACGGTGCTGGACGTGCAGCAGGCGTTGCGGGAGCAGAACGTCGAGCTGCCGAGCGGGCGGGTGGAGAATCTCGACCGGGAGATGACCATCCAGACGCTGGGGGAATTGAAGACGGTGGAAGAGTTCAACCGGCTGGTGGTGGCGCGGGAGGGGGACCGGATTGTGCGGTTGCAGGACATTGGACTGGCGCGGGAGGGGGTGGAGAACGAGCGGACGCGGGCGCGGCAGATGGGGATGCCGTGCATTTTCCTGGGGGTCATCAAGAACTCGAAGGCGAACACGGTGGAGGTGGCGAGCGGGATCCGGGCGGAGATGGCGGCGATCGAGCCGACCCTGCCGGCGGGGATCGAGATGAACATCGGGTACGACGAGTCGGTGTATGTGGAGCGGGCGATCCGGCAGGTTTGGGAGACGCTGGGGATCGCCTTCGCGCTGGTGGTGGTGGTGATCTACGTGTTCCTGCACAATTTCCGGGCGACGCTGATCCCGGTGATTGCGATCCCGGTGTCGCTGATTGCGAACTTCGTGGTGCTGTACTGGCTGGGGTTCTCGGTGAACATCCTGACCATGCTGGCGCTGGTGCTGGCGATCGGGGTGGTGGTGGACGATGCGATCGTGGTGCTGGAGAACATCCACCGGCACATCGAGGAGGGGCAGACGCCGATGCAGGCGGCGTTTGCGGGGATGCGGGAGATCACGTTCGCGGTGGTGGCGACGACGGTGACGCTGGTGGCGGTGTTCACGCCGCTGGCGTTTCAGACCAGCGCGACGGGGCGGTTGTTTGTCGAGTTCGCCATTGCCATCGCCGGGTCGGTGATCATTTCGTCGTTCGTGGCGTTGACCCTGACGCCGATGATGTCGTCGCGGATTTTGCGGCGGGTGGAGAAGCGGCCGGGGAGCCTGGTGCGGGGGTTCGAGGCGGGGATGCACGGGTTGACGAGCCTGTACACGCGGCTGCTGGGGCGGATGCTGGGGTGGTCGCCGGGGGGCCGGCTGGCGGTCACGGGGGCGGTGGGGGCCGGGGTGGTGCTGACCACGGTGTGGCTGTACCAGCATCTCGAGGGGGATTTTCTGCCGGAGGAGGACAAGGGCCGGCTGTTTTGTTTTGTGGTGGCGCCGGAAGGATCGACGCCGGAGTACACGGACCGGATGCTGCGGGAGATGGAGGAGATTCTGTTGGAGACGCCGGAGGTGGATGTCTTTGGGTCCCTGGTGGCGCCGGGATTCGGGGGACCGGGGCAGGGGAACAACGGGATTCTGTTCGTGAAGCTGGCGGACGAGCGGGACAAGTCGGTGCAGGAGCTGGTGAACGGGCCCGGGGGGCTCAGGAGCCGGTTTTTCCGGGAGATCGAGGGGGCGATTGCGATTCCGAACATTCCGAAGGCGATCGACCGGAGCTTCAGTGCGCCGTTTCAACTGGTGATCCAGGGGAACGACCTGGCGGCGCTGAACGTGGAGGCGGGGCGGATTGCGAATCTGCTGCGGGCCTCGGGGTTCCTGCAGAATGTCCAGTCCTCGTACCAGATGAACAAGCCGGAGCTGAGCGTCTCGATCGACCGGGACCGGACATCGGCGCTGGGGTTGTCGGTGCAGGACGTGTCGAGGACGATGCAGATCCTGTTCGGGGGCCTGGATTTGTCACGGCTCAAGCGGGACGGGAAGGAGTACGATGTGATTGCGCAACTGGCGCGGTCGTCGCGGCTGACACCGCAGGATCTGGACCGGCTGTACATCCGGAACCGGGACGGGGCGCTGGTGCAGTTGAGTTCGGTGGTGGAGCGGGTGGTGGGGGTGGCGCCGAACCGGATCGAGCGGTTCAACCGGCTGCGGAGCGCGACGATTTCGGCGACGCCGGTGGGGGTGACGATGGGGACGGCGGTGGACCGGGTGGAGGCCCTGCTGGAGCAGGAGCTGGGTGATGGGTTCCTGTATTCGTGGTACGGGGAATCCCGGGATTTGCGGGACGCGGGGCGGGAGATTTTGTGGGTGATCGTGCTGGCGCTGATCATTGTGTTCATGGTGCTGGCGTCGCAGTTCGAGAGTTTGATTCATCCGTTCACGGTGATGCTGACGGTGCCGCTGGCGGCGATCGGGGCGCTGGGGGCGTTGTGGGCATTGTCGTCGCTGGTAAGGCTGGGGGTTCTGCCGGCGATTCCGGCGATGAACATCAACCTGTTCAGCCAGATTGGGATGGTCCTGCTGATCGGGCTGGTGACGAAGAACGGGATTCTGCTGGTGGAGTTTGCGAATCAGATGCGGGCCAAGGGCATGGAGCCGGCGGCGGCGATGGTGCGGGCGGGGGCGATCCGGCTGCGGCCGATCCTGATGACGGCGATTTCGACGGTGGCGGGAATCCTGCCGATCGCGGTGGGATTTGGGGCCGGTTCGGAGAGCCGGAGGCCGATGGGGATTGCGGTGGTGGGGGGGATGATGACGAGCACGGTGCTGACGCTGGTGGTGATCCCGATGGTGTACACGCTGTTCAGCGACCTGGTGGCCTGGGTGGGGCGGGGGAGGGCGGTGGAGACGCCGGTGGCGGAACCAATGGCGGTGAAGTGAGGCGCAATGAGTACTGGCGCAGAACGGATGCGGGGACGGATGATTGCCTTCGAGGGGATCGACGGGTCGGGCAAGTCCACGCAGATCCGGCTGTTGCAGCGCTGGCTCGAGATGCAGGGGGTGAAGGTGTTTCTGTGCGAGTGGGAGGAGTCGGAGCTGGTGCGGAACACGACTTCGAAGGTGAAGAACCGGGAACTGCTGACGCCGACGACGTTTTCCCTGCTGCACGCGACGGATTTCGCGGACCGGTACGACCGGCAGGTGCTGCCGCTGTTGCGGGCGGGGTACCTGGTGTTGTGGGACCGGTATTTCTACGCGGCCTTCGCGCGGGACGTGGTGCGGGGATGTCCGCCGGGGTGGGTGCGGGGGATTTATGAATTCGCCATGCCGGCGCATCTGACATTCTTCTTCAAGGCGCCGCTGGAGCTGTGTTTGAGCCGGATCCGGACGGAGCGGCTGGAGCCGAAGTATTTCGAGGCGGGGATGGATCTGCGGCTTTCGACCGATCCGCGGGAGAGTTTCCGGCTGTTCCAGGAGCGGCTGCTGGAGCAGTACCTGTGGATGAGCACGGAGCTGGAATTCCGGCTGGTGGATGCCGGCCAGCCGATCGAGGCGCAGCAGCAGCGGGTGCGACGGCTGGTGGAGAAACTGATCGAGCCGTCGCGGTTCACCTACCGCCGGTCCTGAACCATGAACCGGCCACCCCGACCCTCGCGTTCCCGCAACCGCTCGCGTCCGCCGGCGCCGCGGGATCTGCCGCCGGAGGTGCTGGTGCTGAAGCCGTCGGCGAAGCGGTTTTACGGGCATGGGATTCCCGGGGTGCGGGCGGAGGATCTGGGCGGGCGGCTGATCGTCATCGAGGGGGCGGATGGGTCGGGGCGTTCGACGCAGATTGCGCGGCTGGTGGACTGGCTGGAGGGGACGGGGCATGCGACGAGCCAGGTGGGTTTGAAGCGATCGACGCTGGTGAGCGAGGAACTGGACGAGGCGAAGCACCGGAACACGCTGAGCCGGACGACCCTCAGCCTGTTTTATGCGACCGACTTTGCGGACCAGCTCGACAATGTGATTCTGCCGGGATTGCGGGCGGGATGCATCGTGCTGGCGGACCGGTACATCTACACGCTGATGGCGCGCGACCTGGTGCGGGGCATCGACCGGGAGTGGCTGCGGAAGTTGTACGGGATGGCGCTGGTGCCGGATGCGGTGTTCTACCTGCAGGTGTCGCCGGAGAACCTGATCGAGCGGAATTTCGCGAAGGACTTCACGCTGGACTACTGGGAGAGCGGGATGGATCTGGGTTTTTCGAGCGACATGTTCGACAGCTTCATCGAGTACCAGAAGCGGCTGGTGGTGGCGTTTCGGGATCTGCAGGTGGAGTACGGGTTCACGATGGTGGACGGGGATCGGCCGGTGGATGCGGTGCAGGCGGAATTGCGGGCGGGCATCGAGGCGGTGCTGTCCGGGGATCGGGAGGGGTGACGACTGGGGGGGGCGTTGGATTGAGGACGCGCGGAGCTCGTCCCTCCGGAGGACGGGAACGGGGCAAGGGTTTTGCAACCGGGCGGGGTGCGGGCGGGTGGGATGAGGGTTCGGCGGAGAACGGAAGCGAGGAACGACATGAACTTTCTGCTGGTGATGATCGGATGGTGCGTGTTGCTGGTGTTGTGCTGGCCGCTGGCGCTGCTGCTGGTGCTGCTGGTGCCCGTGGTGTGGCTGGTGGCGCTGCCGTTCCGGGTGGCGGCGATGGCGGTGGAGGGGTTGCTGGCGCTGATCCGGGCGGTGTTCTTCCTGCCGGCCCGGCTGCTGGGGCACCGGGGTTGAGGGGGGGCATGTTGGCCGGGCGGAGAAGGTGGCGTAGGGTGGGCGCCATTCGATGCGAGCGAGGCGTGACAGGAAGGAAACGGGCGAGGGGGACCGCCGGGGGCGGGGTTTCACCCTGATCGAACTGCTGGTGGTGGTGGCGGTGATTGCCATTCTGGCAAGTCTGCTGCTGCCGGCGCTGGGGCGGGCCAAGGAGAAGGGGCGGGCGACGGTGTGTTTGAACCAGCTTCGGCAACTGGGGATGGCGACGCTGATGTACGCGGAGGACCACCGGGGCGAGGTGATTCTGGATGCGCCGTTGCAGCGGGGGGTGACCTGGGGGAGCCTGCTGGCGACCAACACGGGGCTGCGGCCGTTCGAGCTGTTCGTGTGCCCGAGTTATCCGCCGCACCGGTTCACGAACTGGCTGACGACGTACGGGGTGCGGCTGGATCCGCCGGAGGGTACGACGCGGGGGCCCTTCCGGGAGGTATTCCGGCTGGAGGCGATTGGGCGTCCGACGGAGTATCTGCATCTGGCGGACACGACGAGCCGCGGACGGGAGGGGTTGGGGGCGCAGCAGTTCTACTTCTTCCGGGCGGCGAGCGAGTACGAGGTGCACGGGCGCCATGGAAGGCTGGCGAACGGGTTCCTGCTGGACGGGCATGTGGAGGGATTCAACGCGGCGCGACTGGAGCGGTTGGGGATCATCGGGTTGTTCGAGCGCGACGTCATTCCGGGGTATTTCCCATGAGGCGGCGGAAGGGATGGGGCTTGGGTGGGGCGGGGTGTCTGGCGGGATGGCCGGAGTCGGGGTGGGCGCCGCCGGGTTCGGAGCCGATGCTTTCCGGGATGCACGATGATGGATCCCGCCGGGATCAGGGGGCTGGTGCAGCGGTGGGTCCGTTGCGGAGGATGCGGTGCAGGAGTTCGCGTTCCTCGGGGAGGAGCGGGTCGGGATCGAGGTTGCGGAGGCGTTGCCTGGCTTCCTCGGTGCGACCGATGGCCTGGAGGACGGCGGCGTAAACGAGTCGGGACTGAGGGGAGAGGATCAGGTCGTCGGGGATGGGAAAGCGTTCGAAGAGGAGGGCGGCGGCGCGCGGATCGTCGCGGCGCAGTTCGAGGAGGGCGAGGGTGGCACGGTACGGCAGGCGATCGGGGAAACGGTCCACGAGGGATCGGGCCTTTTCGCGGCTGACCTCGATGTCGCGGCGGAGGAGGGCATTGAGGTAGCAGAAGGCGTTTTCGGGCCAGGGATCGTCGGGGAAGTGGGCGGCCCATTCGCGCATGAGGACGCGGAGGCGGCGGGTGTCGCCGGTGCGTTCGTGGACGGCGGCGAGGCGGCGGTACCCGAGGAGGCGGGTGAGGCGGTCACGGGTGAGGAGGTCGAAGGCTTCGATGGCGGGTTCGGGGGCGCCGAAGCGGAGGGCCCAGTCGCCGAGGGCGACGAGGCTGGAGGGGTGGTCGCGGGCTTCGGCGAGGGCGCGGCGCCAGGATTCGCGGGACAGGTCCGGCTGTTGGAGTCCGGTGGCGGCGAGGGCGCGCAGGGCGTTGCGTTGCCACGGGTCGATGGGGACCGGCCGGTCGAGGGCCTCCTGCAGGGCGGACCACTGACGGGTGCGCGCGAGGGCTTCGAGGTGGATGGGGGCGAGGGTGGGATGGGCGGCGAGATGGGAGGGGGAGAGGGCGTCGAGGAGGTCGCGGGAGGCGCCCGCACGGTTCAGCCAGGCACCGAGGATGACCTGATCGGGCGGAGCGGCGCCCTGGAGTTGGTCAAGGAGCGCGGCGACGAGTTCGGGGCGGGAACCGGGTTCGAGGCGGAGGCGGACATCGGCGTTGAGCACGGCTTCCGCAGGCGGGGCCTGGGAGGGGGCGGGCAGGTGTTCGATCAGGCTGTGGGCGGCGGGGGAGGGACGGACGGTTTCGTCGGCGAGGATGCGGAGGGCCTGGAGGCGGACGGGAGAGTCGGGGGCGAGGAGCGGACGGAGGAGATCGGCGCCGGCATGCTGTTGCGGGCCGGACGCGGATTGCAGGCGGAGCCGGGCGAGGCGGAGGGCGTGGTCGGGATCGTCGGGGGCATCGGCGTGGGCGCGTTCGGCGAAGGCGATGGCGCGATCGATCTGACCCTGGCGGAGGTAAAGGTCGGCGGCCTGGGCGTGGGTGGCCGGGGAAGGGTGGGGAAGGGCGAGGAGGCGGGCGAGTTCGGGTTCGGCGACGTCGAAGCGATTCAACCTCAGGGCCAGATCGATGCAGGCGTGGCGGTCGGCATCCGTGTGTCCCGGGGAGAGGAACAGGGCGCGCCAGATGGGGAAGGCATCGGGGAGATCGAAGCGGGAGTAGATGGTGGCCAGGGTGCGGAGGGTGGCGGGCGAAGCGGGGTCGAGGCGGAGGGCGACGCCGAGGCGTTCGATGGCCTCGGAGAGTCTTTGCTGGCGGATGAGTTCCTCGGCCTGGGCGAGGATATTGGAGGCCTGCCAGCGGTGGAGGAGGCGGAGGGTGGGGCGGATGGAAACGAGGACGGCGGCCAGGAGGGTGAGGAGGACGAGTCCCGCGGCGAGACGGCGCCAGGGATGGCGGGATCGCGGGGAAGGTGAGGATTGCCGTGGAAGGGGGCTGCCCTGAGACGACACCGGGCCTGGGTCCGACATGACACGGCGAGCCTAGGGGCTGGGCGGCGTCGCGGCTAGCGGGCGGTTTTGACCTCGACGACGTCGTGAGGGGCGGATTCCCGCTGGCCGGCGGGGGTGACGCGGATGTAGCGGGCGGTATGGCGGAGCTGGGCGAGGTCGGCGGCGCCGAGGTAGCCCATGCCGGACTGGATGCCGCCGATGAGCTGGGTGAGGACGGCGTCGAGGGGGCCGGTGAGTTCCTTGAGGGCTTCGACGCCTTCGGCGGCGACCTTGAGGGCGGCGTCGCGGGAATGGCCGTAGCGGGCGGCGGCGCCGGCCTTCATGGCGGCGTGACTGCCCATGCCCCGGTACTGTTTGAAGAGTTTGCCGCCGATTTCGAGGGTTTCGCCGGGGGCCTCGGGGCAGCCGGCGAGGACGCTGCCGCAGATGGCGGCGTGGGCGAGGGTGAGGGCCTTGACCAGGTCGCCGGACTTGGCGATGCCGCCGTCGGCGATGAGGGCGACGCGGCGCTGGGTGGCGGCGCGGGAACAGACGTAAAGGGCGGTGAGCTGGGGGATGCCGACGCCGGCGACGAGGCGGGTGGTGCAGATGGAGCCGGGGCCTTGTCCGACCTTGATGGCATTGGCGCCGGCGCTGGCGAGGAACTCGACGCCGGCGGCGCTGGTGACGTTGCCGGCGAGGATGGGAAGGGCGGGGAAGGCGTCGCGGATCATGCGGACGGCTTCGCCGACGCCCTTGCTGAAGCCGTGGGCGGTGGAAACGGCGACGACGTCGAGGCCGCGTTCGAGGAGTTGACCGACATGGGTGATGAGGCGGTCGCGGTCGAGTTCGCCGAAGACATTGCGGGTGGCGGAGACGGCGGCGCCGCAGAGGAGACGGAAGTCGGCGTCGCGGGCGGGTTTGAACTGGGCACGGCGTTCCTGGATGATCCGTTCGATATCGCTGAGGGTGACGAGGCCGCGGAGGTGGTCGTCCTCGTCCACGATGAGGATCTTGTGGATGCCGGGGTTGTCGGTGAAGAAGCGGTCGGCGCGGGCGATGGGGTCGTTGCCGAGCTGGCGGACGGTGAGGGTATGGACGTGGGAACGGGGGGTGAGGGCTTCGGAGACGCGTTTGGAGGCGTAGCGGTGTTTGACGACGTGGCCTGGGAGGAGGCCGACGAGTCGTTGTTGATCGTCCACGACGGGGAAGGTGCTGAAGGAGAAGTGGCGTTCCTCGATCATGTGGACGACGTCGCCGATGTGCTGGTCCGGTCGGACCTGAATGGGGTCCTGGATGAGGCCATGGACATGGTTTTTGACCCGGCTGACCTCACGGAGCTGGTCCTTGTCGGACATGTTGTAGTGGATGAGGCCGAGACCGCCATTGAGGGCCATGGCGATGGCCATGCGGGATTCGGTGACGGTGTCCATATCCGCGGAGATGATGGGGATATGGAGGGTGAGGCCGTCGGCGAGGGAGGTGGCGAGCTGGGTGTCGCGGGGAAGGATTTCGGAGAACTGGGTGGCGAGGGTGACGTCGTCGTAGGTGAGCCCGACGTGCCGGTGGGCGGAGAAGAAGGGTTCGGCCGGGAGGTAGAATTCCGAGTCCGTCGGATGGGCCGTTGCTGCCATGCGAGAGCGTGCGGGAGAGGGGGCCGGGGTGGCAAGCGAAGTCGGTGTCAGAGCGGGGTGGCGATTTCGATGACGCCTTCGCGGATGGCGACTTCGGCGTCGTCGCCTCCGGGGGTGAAGAGGCGGAGGGGGCGGAGGGGAACGCCGTGGACCTGAACGCGCAGGCGGCGGGGTTCGGCGGTGACATCGAGGGTGACGTTGTGGAGGCGGATGCCACGGACGGTGAGGGACGGCCAGGCGGCGGGGAGGCGTGGGGCGATGAGGCAGCCGTCGAGGCGGGGCCGGAAGCCGAGGAAGCCGTAGAGCATGACCTGGGGCACGAGGGCGCTTTCGAAGAACTCGTGGTCGAGGCCGAGTCCGCCGGCGGTGCCGCCGCCCTGGAGGGTGCCGCGCTGGCGGTCGGCGTAATAGGCGCGGTAGCCGCCGGCGCGCTGGACTTCGGTGAACCAGTCGAGGATGTGGCGGAGACGGTTCCAGGCGTCGTCGGGACCATTGAGCTGGAGCCGGGCCATGAGGTCATGGAAGGAGAAGCCGAGGACGGAGCCGCCATCCTGGACCTGGCCTCCCCAGGGGATGCTGGCGGGGTCGGACCAGGCCCAGAGGTAGGTTTCGATATTGCGCCGGGTGGTGGCGCGGGGACCGAAGCGCCAGTGATAGATGTCGGGTCCGGTGGAGGTGTCGCCGGGGACGAGGCGGCGACCATCGATCCAGTCGCGGATGGAGCGGGCGTGGGCGGGTTCGGCGAAGCCGTAGTAGATGGCCTCGTTATTGACGAAGGTGAAGCCGTAGTCGTGGCCATTGCCGAGCGTATCGCGCCAGCCGAAGAAGCGGCCGGTGGCGGGATTCCAGAACCGTTGATTTCCCGCGGTACGGATTTCGTTGGCGAGTTCCAGGAGTTCGGCGGCGGTGAAGCTCAGGGGACCGGCGGGGAGGTTCCATTCGGGGTGGCGTTCGATCTGGCGTTCGAGGGCGGCCATGCGGCGGATGGCATCGAAGTAATAGATCGTGGCGAGGGCATCTTCGCCGCCGAAGGGGAGGAGGTCCCAGTAGTTGTTACCGACGCCGACGCCCGGGAGGAGGGTGCGTTTGCCGCCGGGTTCGAGGCGGTGACCGCTGCGGCCGTCGTGTCCGATCCAGGGGGTGACCACGAGATGACGGTCGGCCAGTTGAAATTCGTGGATGGCCCAGGCGAGGGCAAGGCGCATGCGCTGGAGGTTGCGGCGCAGGAAGTCGAGGTCGCCGGTCCAGCGGAGGTAATCGTCGCAGGCCTGGAGGTAGGCGGCGTTGTTGATGTTGTGCCGGCTGTCGATGGCGGTGAAGAGGCGGAGCAGGGTGAGTTCGGCGCCGGGTTGGAGGTGGGTGAACCGGAGCTGGAAGCGGACCAGGTGACCGCCCCAGCCGGGGGAACGGTGGAGCGGGAGATTGACGTCGGTGACGGCGTCGTCCGCCTCGGGCAGAGGGAGGGCGAGGGAGCGGTCAGGGGAGAAATCCGGGTCCCCTTCGCGGAGCCAATGGAGGGTGGCGAAGAGGTCCGGGCCGAATCCGCGCATCGACCATTTGAGGCGGACGAAGGGGGCGACGAGGGCCTCGATGCGAAAGGGGGGCGAGGTGAGGGTGGCGACGGGATGGGCGTCGTCGGGGGCGGCGCGGAGAGTCCAGCCGGAGGCGGGATCGAGGCGTTCGTGGACCAGTCCGTGGAGGGTCCAGTCGTCCACGGAGCCGGCGGTATGAACGGCATGTTCCGGGCCGTAGGGAACGCCGCGTGTGGTGAAGTGCCAGCCCTGGCCGCCGGCCTGGGTCCAGAGGGGGAACGGCCAGCCTTCGCTGTGGGCGAGCCCTTCATGCTGCTGGGTGGAGACGTAGCCTTCGGGATCGATGCGGCGGCGGAGGAGGCGTTCGCGATAGGCGGCGCGGAGGGAGGCGGTACCTGGGTCGCGGTCGGTCTGCCAGCCGAGAACGGACATGGGGAGCCACGGGTCCCAGAGGGTGGTGTCGGGTCCGAGGACGCGGTGGAGGTGGAGGAGGGATTCGAGGGGCTCCAGGGTTTCCTGGTGACCGGGGACTTCGAAGGTTTGGGCAGGGGCGGGCCAGGGGAGGAGGACGGCGAGGATCAGGGCGAGGCGATGCACTGGCGGGGTGTTAACGGGGGCGGGGGTGCGGTGCAAGTCCCGGGGGGGCGAAGTCGCATTGGGCGGTGCATCCCGGAGTTGTGGGTGAGGAGGTGGCGAATCGGAGGGACGAGCTCTGCGAGTCCTCAACCCATTGCACCACTCCACTGCGGCCTCGTGGAACCCGGCCCTCCGAGACGACGCTTCGCGATGTTCGCAGCTCTCCCCACAACTTCGGGATGCACGGCATGCCCCGGGCGGCAGCAGGGGAATCTGGACAAGGCGGGTCGGGGGACGGAGCATGCCGCGGTGATGAATGCCGGCGTCATTGAGGCGCTTTTCAACACGCGGGAGCTGGCGGATCTCGGGCCGCGGGGGCGGGACGGGGTGTGGTCGCGGGAGGAGGCGGAGCGGCGGGCTGCAGAGGCGGCGGGAGCCCTGGGGTTGGCGGGAGGGGCATCGGACTGCCTGCGGGCGCTGGTTTTGGTGTGGCATGATCATCCGGACGGGGCGCATGGGTTGGTGCAGGATCTGGCCGGGGGCGATGCGGCGTGGGTTCACGGGATCATCCACCGGCGGGAGCCGGACTATTCGAACGCGCGCTACTGGTTTCACCGGGTGGGATCGCATGGTTTGCTCGAACGGTTGGCGGAGGGGGCGGCGCCGATGCTGGCGGGGCACGCCTCGCTGCCGTACCGGCTGATCCGCGACGGGGAATGGGATCCGATGGCGTTTATTGATGCGGTGGCGTTGGTGGCGCGGCCGGGCGGGGGTGAGAAGGAGGCGATCGGGCTGCTGCGAGCGTTGCAGGGACTGGAGATACGGATGCTGGCGGCGCACGTGACGGGCGCGGATTGCAACAGGCCGTGAGCGACACCCTGGTTCTGCTGAACGCGATCCTCCCGGTGCTGGGGTTGATCGGGGTGGGGGGCGGCATCCGGCGGATGAAGTGGCTGACGCCCGAGGCCGACGCGAGTCTGGTGCGGATGGTGGTGAACCTGCTGACTCCCTGCCTGATTGCGGACACCATCCTGGGGAACCCGGTGTTTGGGCGGGTGGGCAACGTGGTGCTGCCGCCGTTGCTGGGATTCGGGACCACGGTGCTCGGAATCGGGCTGGGGTGGTGGGCGGGGCGGAGGCTGGAAGAGAAGGAGCGGCGGACCTTCGCGTTGACGGCGGGGATCTGCAATTACGGGTACATCCCGCTGCCGCTGGCGCAGGTGCTCTTCTCGGCGGGGACGGTGGGGGTGCTTTTCGTCCAGAACATCGGGGTGGAACTGGCCATGTGGCTGGTGGGGTTGTCGGTGTTGAGCGGCCGTTCCTGGCGGGGCGGGTGGCGGCATCTGCTCAATCCGCCGGTCTTCGCCATTATCGGGACGCTGGCGCTGAACGCGGTGTTGTCCCGGGAGGCGGTGCCGGCGCCCATTCTGCAGGCGGTGCACCTGCTTGGGCGCTGCGCCATTCCCCTCGGGCTGATGCTGATCGGGGCGACGCTGGCGGATCTGCTGCCCGGCATGGGGGAATCGGTGCGGTGGCGGGTGGTGTTGCTGGCGTGCGGGGTGCGGTTGATCGGGGTGCCGGTGATGATGCTGGGACTGGCCTGGTGGATTCCGGCGTCGCGGGAGGTGCGGGAGGTGTTGCTGCTTCATGCCGCGATGCCGGCGGCGGTGTTTCCCATCATCATGGCGCGGCATTACGGGGGCGATGCGGGGACGGCCTTGCGGGTGGTGGTGGGCACCTCGCTGGCGAGTGCGGTGACGATTCCGTTCTGGTTGAAGGCGGGCATGGTGCTGTTGGGGTTGTAGGGCGGGAACATTTCACTTGGTCGGAATCCGGGCCCCGTTAGAGTGCGGGTGCGGGGCTGGAAGCGGCCCCGTCCGACCTATTCCCAATTCGTTCCATGCAATCTCCGACGACCGTTGAGCTATCGCGCGACTGCGAGGCGATCCAGATTCCCGTGGGCAACACCGTGACGTTGATGGCGGGCACGGTGGTGGACATTGCCCAGACCTTGGGCGGCACGTACACGGTGCATGCGATGGGCGGGTTGTTCCGTATTGCGGCGAAGGATCTGGATGCGCTGGGGATGAAGCCGGAGGAGGGATCGGCGCCGCGGACCGGGAGTGGGGCGCCATCGGGACCGGTGAATGAACAGGCGGTGTGGGATGTGCTGAAGACCTGTTACGATCCGGAGATTCCGGTGAACATCGTCGATCTCGGCCTGGTGTACGACATGGTCATCGAGACGCTGCCGTCGGGGAACAGCAAGGTGGGTGTGAAGATGACGCTGACGGCGCCCGGGTGCGGGATGGGCGGGGTGATTGCGAGGGATGCGCAGGAGAAGCTGCTTCTGCTGGACGGGATCGAGTCGGCGGATGTGGACATCGTCTGGGATCCGCCGTGGCATCAGTCGATGATATCCGGGGAGGGCCGGCGGATCCTGGGTCTGGAATAGGGCGCGCGGGGTGCATGTTCTGGCGTGACGTTGGGGAGGGAAGTGCGCTAGTGAGCGTCCCTTCCATCGGCGCCGGCCGGGGCCGGACCGGGGGACACGGGCCATGAAGCACCTGTTGAGTCTGGAGCAACTGACGCGGGAGGAGATCGAGTCGATCCTCGGGCGGGCGGGCCGGCTGAAGGCGGGCCGGGGCCGGTCGGGGGAACCCGGATCGCGGCAACCGCCGGGGAGTCAACCGCCGGGGAGTCAACCGCTGGCGGGGCAGACGTGGGCGCTGATCTTCTCGAAGAGTTCGACACGCACGCGGGTGAGCTTCGAGGTGGGGTTGCACGAGATGGGGGCGCGTCCGTTGTTCCTGAATGCGGGCGACATTCAGTTGGGGCGTGGCGAGCCGATCAAGGACATGGCACGGGTGCTGGGGAGGATGGTGCACGGGGCGATCATCCGGACCTATGCGCAGGGGGACGTGAATGAATTTGCGGCGTACTCGGGGATCCCGACGATCAACGCGCTGACGGACGAGGAGCATCCCTGCCAGATCCTGGCGGATCTGCACACCATTGGGGAGCGGTTGGGGCCGTTGGAGGACAAGGTGGTGACCTTCGTGGGGGACGGGGCGTGCAACATTCCGGCGAGCTGGATCTGGGCGGCGGCGCGGCTCGGGTTCGAGTTGCGGATTGCGGCACCGCGGGCGTACCAGCCGGACGCGGGGTTGCTGGCACGGGCCGGGGGCCGGATCACGGTGACCGAGGATGTGGATGCGGCGGCGCGGGGGGCGGATGTGTTGTACACCGACGTCTGGGTTTCGATGGGGCGGGAAGCGGAGGCGGCGCAGCGGTTGTCGGATCTGGCGGGGTACCAGATCAACGCGGCGCGGGTTGCGCTGGCCCGGCCCGGGGCGTTGGTGATGCATTGTCTGCCGGCGTACCGGGGGAAGGAGATCGACGAGGCCACGTTCGAGGCGCATGCGGACACGATTTTCACGCAGGCGGAGAACCGGCTGCATGTTCAGAAGGCCATTCTGGAATGGCTGGTGAGCTGACGGGCTGACGGGTGGGGTCGCGGCTTTCGCTTGGCGCGGGGCGGTGGTGTTTGACAGAACTCGGCACCATGCACGCGCGAACGGGACGATGGTTTGGCGGGGTGGGAGGGGTCTTGCTGGCGGTTTGTGCGGTTTGTGCGGTTTGTGGAATGGGGGTCGAGGAGGCGGGGGCGACGGGACTGTTTGCGGATCCCGCGCTCGAGGCGGCGGTGCGCCAGCAGGTGTTTGCCAAGCGCTTCACGGACGAGCCGCTGGTGGAGTCCGACGTGATCGGGGTTTCGACGGTGGAGGCGCGGGGACGGGGGATCACGAATCTGGCGGGGCTCGAGCGGTGCCGGAATCTGGCCATGCTGGATCTGGCGGGGAACCGGGTGACGGACCTGGGGCCGTTGAGCGGGTTGACGCGGCTTCAGTTTCTCGATGTGCAGAGCAACCGGGTTGAGACGCTGGCGCCCCTGCGGGGGGTGACGGCGCTTCAGTACCTGCACGCGGCGCGCAACGGCCTGACGGACATCGTACCCTTGTCAGGGTTGACCAACCTGGCGGCGTTGTATCTGAGCGGGAACCGGATCGAGGACATCAGACCGCTGGGGGCCTTGGGGCGGCTGGCGTCGTTGTATCTGGATGGGAACCGGATCGAGTCCCTGGCGGGGATCGAGGGGCTGCGAGGACTGACGGTGCTGTCGTTGAGCGACAACCGACTGGCGGATCTGGCGCCGCTGACGGGACTGGAACGGGTGCAGCTGCTGTTGCTCGAACGGAACCGGGTTCAGGATCTCGATGGGGTGGTGCGGTGGGTGAAGGGAGATGAGGCGCAGCGGTTCGCGCCGTTTCTCCGACTGCACCTGGCGGGCAATCCGCTGGGGACGGTGGCGCGACAGCGGCAGGTGCCGGAGATCGAGGCTGCTGGGGTGAAGGTGTTTCGCTGAGGGTTGGGAAGGGCGGACCATGGATCCCTATCGCCAAGGAATGCGGGCGGCCCTGGCGGGGGTGCTGGTGAACGTGGGGCTGGCGGTGGTGAAGATCGTCACCGGGGTGGTGGGTCATTCGTACGCGCTGATTGCGGACGGGATCGAGTCGGCGGCGGACACGTTCAGTTCGCTGGTGGTGATGGGGGGGATGCATGTGTCGGCGCGGCCACCGGACGAGGAGCACCCGTTTGGACATGGGAAGGCGGAGCCTTTGGCGGGGGTATGGGTGGCCACGATGCTGCTGGTGGCGGCGGGCTGGATTGCGTGGCACAGCGTGGGGGAGATCCGGCATCCGCAGCACGGTCCGGCGTGGTTCACGCTGCCCGTGCTGGCGGGCGTGGTGGGCATCAAGGTGTTTCTGGCACGTCGCGTGGCCCGGGTGGGGAGCCGGATCGGGAGCGTGGCAGTGCGGGGGGACGCATGGCATCACGGGTCGGATGCACTGACCTCGGCGGCGGCGTTTGTGGGGATCGGGATCGCGCTGGCGGGGGGGGAGGGGTACGAGACGGCGGACGACTGGGCGGCGCTGGCGGTCTGCGGGGTGATCGCGTGGAATGGGGTGAAGCTGCTTCGGGAATCGGCCAATGAGCTGATGGACGCGTCGGTGGCCCCGGAACGTGTGGCGGAGATCCGGGCGCTGGCGGGTTCGGTGCCCGGAGTGCTGGGGATCGAGAAGTGCCGGATACGCAGGGCGGGAATCGAGCTGACCATGGACATCCACGTGTTGGTGGATGGGGACGCCTCGGTGCGGTGCGGGCACCAGATTGCGCATGCGGTGAAGGACCGGTTGCTGGCGGCGCCCTGGAGGATTGTGGATGTGACGGTTCACGTTGAGCCGCACGATGCGGTCCATGGTCCGCAGGTGAGGCGGGGGGCGGAGGGGCTGTGAGCGAGCAGCCCGTTCCCGCAGACTTCTTCCCGGCGGACCAGGGCTGGGACGGTGGCGGATGGTTTCAATTTGGCGAAGTGGAGGATTATCTGGTGCGATGAAGGGCGTGACATCCCAGACGAAGGCGGGTTCCTGCCGGCGCGTGGCCGGGGGAGCGATTCTGATGGCGGCGGCGTGGGCGCTGATGGCCACGGCGGGGAGCGGATCGAGCCGGGCCGAGGGGGCTGCCGACGGGGCGGGGTCGTGGGAGGTGCTGTTCGACGGCGTTTCCACGGCGCATTGGCGAGGGTTCCGGCGGGACGATTTTCCGGACGACGGCTGGGAGGTGGCGGATGGCGCGCTGGTGCCGCGTCCTGACGGGACGGTGGTGGATCTCATCACCCGGAAGCGGTACGGGGACTTCGAACTCGAGGTGGAGTGGCGGGTGTCGGTGCGCGGCAACGGGGGGATTCTCGTCCGGGTCGGGGAGGACGAGGCGGAGACGTGGCAGACGGGTCCCGAAGTGCAGATTCTCGACGATGCGAACCATCCGGACGCGGAGGATCCGAAGACTTCGGCGGGGTCGATTTATGGACTGGTGGCGCCGGGACCGAAATCGCTGGTGCCGGTGGGAGAGTTCAACCGGACACGGATCGTGGTGCGGGGCAGCCGGATGTGGCAGGACCTGAACGGAGAACGGATCATGGAGGTGGATTGGGAGGGAGCGGAGTTTCGGGCGGGCGTGCAGGCGGGGAAGTTCGATGAGTTCCCGAATTTCGCCCGGCACCGCGAGGGGCACATCGCGCTCCAGCATGCGAGTGTGAGCCGGTTTCGGGCGCCCATCGCGTACCGTGGCGTCCGGGTGCGCGCACTGGCCGACGCCTCGGCGGCGGGAGGGATGCCGGTGGGGGCGGAAGGGAGGGTGGGGGTGGCCCGCGCGGACATCACACCCGGGTATCCGATCCGCCTCACGGGATATGCGGCGCGGTCGGGGATGGCGACGGAGACGTTGCAGACGCTGTGGGCCAAGGCGCTGGCTTTGGGTGGGGACGGGGGAGGGGGGCGGGTGCTGATCACCGTGGACAACTGCGGGGTGCCGGCCGCGGTGGCCGACGAGGTGGCGGCGCGATTGGAGCGGAAGGCCGGATTGGGACGCGAGGACGTGGTGGTGGCGTCGTCGCACACCCATTACGCCCCGATGGTGCGGGGATTTGCGGAGAACATTTTTGTCCGGGACCTGACTGCGGACGAGGCGGCGGCCAGTGACCGGTACACGGCCGAATTGACGGACGCCCTGGAGCGGGTTGCCCTGGAGGCGTTGGCGGACCGGCGAAGCGGGCGTTTGTACCATGGGCAGGGCGCCGTCGGGTTTGCGGGGAACCGGCGTCCGGGGGGAGGGCCTGTGGATCATGCGTTGCCGGTGCTGGTGGCGCGGGATCCGGACGGGGGCATCCGGGCGCTGGTGGCGAACTACGCCTGTCATTGCACCACCATGGGGCACCAGATCAATGCGCATCACGGCGACTGGGCGGGACATGCGCAAGCCTACCTCGAGGCGGAACACCCCGGGGCGACGGCCCTGATTACCATCGGGTGCGGGGCGGACGCCAATCCGAACCCGCGGGGCGGTGACGATTTCGGGCTGGAACTGTCACGGCGCCATGGGCGGGCGCTGGCGGACGGCGTGAAGGAGGTGTTGGCGGGGTCCTTGACGCCGCTGCCGGCGATGCCGGAGGCGGCATTCCGGCGATTGACATTGCCGTTTCAGGCGTTGCCTGAAAGGGCCGAATGGGAGCGGCGGGCGGGGGAGGGCGGCATCGTTGGATACCATGCCGGGAAGCAGTTGGCGCGGTTGGACCGGGGCGAACGGTTGCCTGAGGCGCTGCCGTATTCGGTGCAGGGATGGCGGTTTGGGGAGGGGCTGACGATGGTGTTTCTGCCCGGGGAAGTGGTGGTGGACTACGCGTTGCGATTGAAGCGGGAGTTCGGAAACGAGCGGTTGTGGGTCACCGCGTATGCGAACGACGTGCCGTGTTACATTCCGTCGCGGCGGATCCTGGCGGAGGGCGGGTACGAGGCGGAGAGTTCGCTTTGGTATTATGACCGTCCGACGCGGCTGGCGCCCGGGGTGGAGGACATCATTCACCGGGCGGTGGCGGAGACCGTGCCGGGGTGGGGCCGGTTGGGGCGTTGATCTCGGGGTGGGGCGGGCCTACGCTCGGCGCGCATGTTGTACGACCGGGATTACATGCGGGAATCCGGTGGGGGCGGCTGGCGCTCGCCGTTGAACCTGCTGTTGATCGTGCTGGTGGGGATCTTCCTGATCGAGTGCGTGCTGCGGGTGTACGGGGGTGCGAGTCTGACGCTGATTTTTGGGTTGAGCGGGCAGGCGCTGGGGCGCTTTGAGGTGTGGCGGCTGGTCACCTACCAGTTTCTGCACGACGCGCCGTGGCCGTGGCACATCCTGTTCAACGGGATCGCGCTTTGGTTTTTTGGGCGGGCGATGCTGGAGACGGTGGGAGTGCGGCGTTTCTGGAAGATTTATCTGTCAGCGGGCGTGTTCGGTGGACTGCTCGAGGTGGGCTGTCAGGCGTGGTACCCGAACTACGGGCAGGGGTACACGGTGGGCGCTTCGGGGAGCGTGCTGGGTTTGATCGGGGCGTACTGCTTCCTTTTTCCGGGGCGGGAGGTGATGTTCTTTCTGTACGTCTTCCCGGTGCGGCTGAAGTCGATGACGCTGTTCTGGATTCTGTTTGGATTCAGCGTGTTCGGGGTGGCCTTTCTGCACAGCGGCATTGCGCACGGGGCGCATCTGGGGGGTCTTCTGACGGGGGTGGCCTATGTGCGGCTGTTCCTGCATGAGGATGGGCGGGCGTGGTTGCGGCGGCTGAATCCATTCGGGGGGTTGGGGCGGCGGCCCGGGCGGATGTCGGTTCCGGCGGGCCAGGGCCTAGGGGGGCTGAATCCGGGGGCCGGCGGGGGGCGGGGTCCGGTGGAGACACCGGAGGACTTCATGCGCCGGGAGGTGGATCCGATCCTCGACAAGATTTCGGCGCACGGGATCCAGAGTCTGACCGAGCGGGAGCGGCGCATACTGGAGAAGGCGCGGCAACGCATGCGCGAGCCATAGGGGAGGCATTGGCCGGTCGGATCCGGCGACGGGCGACGGGCGGTGTGGCAGATCGGAGGCGGGGAACCGATGGACTATTCCCTTGGGATTCCCGACAGCCCACCCTCAACCGGCGGATGCGGGGCGTGCGAGGGTGCCGGTGGTCTGGCCGTGGTAGCCGCCTTCGGGATGACTGCGACCACGGATGATACCCGCACCGATGGCGCCGGACAGGGTGCCCAAGCCGTCAGGGAGAGTTTGCCAGGCCAGTTCGAACCCGACGCGGGCCCCCCCGGATGGATCGTCGTCCCGGACGATCTCACAGCGCAGGGTGCCGACGAAGCCGATGACGAGGACATCGCCGCCGGCCGTGGTGGAGCGGGAACGTCCGGTGGCCCGGAAAGCCCGATGAAGGCGGGGACGTCCGTCTTCGAAGGGGACGAGGGAAAGGTCGATCTGGATCTCGACCGGGCCCAAGGGATCACCATATCCGGAACCTTGGGCATGAAGGCGTTGTTGCTCACCGAGGGTGCTGACCGAGCCCACGAGGTGAACGCGCCAGCGTTCGTGATAGAACGGATCGGATCGTGAGGAACGGCCTGGTCCTGGCCTGGCGAGGGCGGACGGGAGGATGCTGGCGTCGGCGAGACGCGAATGGTGGAGCAGTGCGGCGAACGTTTTCATCGGGGTGGGACGATGCGCCCGCGTGCCTGCGTACGGCCTGAGCTCGCGCGCGCCGTTGCACGACGCGTTGAGATGAGGGGGGTGGGAGGTGGGAGGTGGGCGTTTTGCGTGGGGTTCGCTGGTGGCCGGAGTTGGTGCGGCCGGTCCTGAACCACGATGTGCGAGTGCCATTACTCCAATGGGCATCGTGCCGTCAACCTTGGATGGACGCGTTTCGCTTCGCGCCGTGCATTCCGGAGCACTGGGGGGCGGTGCGAGCTTCGCGAAGGGCGGTCTCGGGGGGGGCGAGTTCCAGGAGCCGGCAACGGTGGGGAGCATTCGGTGGCGGACTCGCGGAGCTTGTCCCTCGGAATGGCTGCCTTCTCACCCCAACTCGGGGATGCACCGCGGTGCTTGCGGCGCGGGCGGAGGGGGGGATAGGATGGAGGGGTTCCGGAAGGGCGGAGGGCCGCTCTTGGTTCATTCCAAGGGAGGAAAGTCCGAACTCCACAGGGCGCGATGCCATGCAACCCCGGGAAGACCGGGGATACGCATGGGAGACGGGGCCGCGAGGCCCCTCGACGGACAGTGCCACAGAGAACATACCGCCGAACTCCGGTCTTCGGGCCGGGGTGGCAAGGGTGAAAAGGTGGGGTAAGAGCCCACCGCGCCGAGCGCAAGCGGAGCGGCACGGAAAACCCCGTCGGGAGCAAGGCCAAATAGGGGGCCCTGGAGCGGCCCGCTCCGGTTCCGCGCGAGCGGACGGGTCCCGGGTATGGCCGCTAAGAGAAATGGTCCTCTCCCCGCGGTGACGCGGGCAGACAGAATTCGGCTTACAGCCCTTCCGGAACCTCTTGATCGGCGACTTCGAGGCTGGCGGCGACCTCGTCGAGTTGCTGTTGGGCTTCGGATAGCAGTTCGAGGAGTTCCCCTGGCGAGGCGAATCCGGCCCAGCCGAGGAGGTCGATGGGAAACTCCGCGGGGCGCGGGGCAAGGCCGGCTTCGGTGTCGTGGGTCAGAACCAGGCGGACGAGGCGAAGCATGCCGATCGGGGTGTGGGCGGGGACGACGCTGGGGGTGCCGAGCTGGTTTTCGATGGGTTTGACGATGGCTGGGGGGAAGCCCCATTCGCCGAGGAGGAGGGCCCCGGCTTCGGCGTGGGTGAAGCCCACGCGGGACACCTCCCAGATTTCCAGGGATTCCGAGCGGTCCCAGGGGGGGCCATGGGCGACTTCGTCGAGGACCTCATTGATAAGGACGCGGCCGAGGGCATGGAGGATGCCGATGGTGTAGGCCTCCGGAGCATCGACGCCATGGATGAAGGCGAGTTGCTCCATGAGGAGGGCGGCGAGGAGGGAGCTTCGCCAGTATTGGGCGGCAGTGAGGCCGTAGTTGGCGAGGCCCTTGCCGAAGATGTGTTTGCTGAGGCTGAGTTCGATGACGCGGATGACCTCTTCGAGGCCGAGTCGCTGGAGGGCAAGCTGGAGGTCCACGCAGCTTTCGCCTCGGCTGAACAGGGCGCTGTTGCTCAGGCGGATGACATCGGCGACGAGGGCAGCGTCCTTGCCGACCAGATGGCCGACGTTCTCAAGGTTGACGTCGGGTTCCTTCACCAACCGGAGGGCGCGGCTGAGGACTTCGGGGGTCGCGTACAGGCGTTGGATCTTGCGGATTGCGCCGCGGAATTCGGCGGGGGTACGCGGAGTCATCAGAGCTCGAAGAGCGTGGCGTGCGGCGGGGCGATTGACCAGCCTTGGGATGGGGCACCCGGCGAAAGCGGTGCATCCCGGAGTTATGGATGAGGAGGCAGCGAATCGGAGGGACGAGATCTGTGAGTCCTCAACCCAATGCTCCACACCGTTGCGGCCTCATAGAACTCGGCCCTCCGAAGCGACGCTTGGCGGAGTTCGCACCTCTCCCCACAACTTCGGGATGCACGGCGGCGAAAGAGACGGTGCGTTACCGAACATCTCGGCGTGAGGGCTGCCGTTCCGAGGGATTCTACGGTGACCCGACGCCGCGATGTCAGTTAAAATGTCAGGCACTTTAAACTTAACTCTTTATATAACAAGGCAGGCCCTTTACTCTTGACGCAATTCAGACCCAGTGCTCACCCTTTCGCCCGTCATTCTGTTCACCAGCCCTGTCTCTCCACCCACGCCCACCTCATGAGAACCCCACGCATCACAGCCGACCCCACCCTCCCGGCGGTCTATCACTGCATGTCCCGCGTCGCCGGTCGCCTCCCTCTCCTCGACGACTCCGCCAAGCACAAACTCCTCAACATCCTCCATCACCTCGCCCGGTTCTGCGAAATCGACATCATCACCTTCTGCATGATGTCCAACCACTTCCATCTCCTCATCCGCGTTCCTCCAAAGCCCCTCCCGGACTCCATCCCGGACGATGTCATCCTCGCCAAACTCGAGGACTTCTACGGGCCCAAGTCCACTCTCCCCACCCTCGCACGTGCTGCCGTCAACAAGGGCCAGCCCCTCCCGGACGACATCCGCCAGGCGGTCCTCTCCCGCATCGCCGATCTCTCCGTCTTCCTTCAGGAGTTCAAGCAACGCTTCTCCCGCTGGTACAACCGCCGTCACGACCGCACCGGCTACCTCTGGGGCGAACGCTTCCGCAGCGTCCTGGTGGAGGACTGTCCCAGCACCCTCCGCGCCATCGCCGCCTACATCGACCTCAATCCCGTCCGCGCCGGGCTGGTCAACGATCCCAAGGACTACCGCTTCTGCGGCTACGCCGCCGCCCTCACCGGCGACAAGGTCATCCGCCGCGGAATCATGGGCTTTCTGGAGACCCAGGACTGGAGCGCTGCGTCAGCAGAATATCGCCTGGCGCTATACGTGATCGGCGGGACGTCAGGGCGGAGCGACAAGCGGGTGTTGGATCCGGAGGCAATCAAGGCGGAGCTGGCGCGGGGCGGACAACTGCCGCTGGGTCAGATCCTGCGGTTACGGATCCGGCACATGACGGACGGGGTGTTCCTGGGATCGAAGGAGTTCGTGGACCAGATGTGGGAGCGGCACCGGGACAGGTTCGGCAAGCGTCGGAAGAGCGGCGCAAGGATCATACGGCGCGCTCCCATCCCTGGGCTTACCGTGCTGCGCGATCTCCGGGTGGATGCGGTGGAGTAAGTCTCGGCATCTGGTTCTGGTGGCACGTGTGGACGGACCGTCAGGCGAGGAGGGGCTGGATGATCTTTCCGTGGACGTCGGTGAGGCGGAAGCGGCGGCCCTGGAAGAAGTGGGTGAGGCGTTCGTGATCGACGCCGAGGAGGTGGAGGAGGGTGGCGTGGAAGTCGTGCACATGGACGCCGTTTTCAGCGATGTTGTAGCCGAAGTCGTCGGTGGTGCCGTAGGTGGTTCCGGGGCGGGCGCCGCCGCCGGCCATCCAGAGGGAGAAGCAGCGGGGGTGATGGTCGCGTCCGTAGTCGGTGGCGGTGAGTTTGCCCTGGGAATAGTTGGTGCGACCGAATTCGCCGCCCCAGACGACGAGGGTGTCGTCGAGGAGCCCGCGTTGTTTGAGGTCGGTGAGGAGGGCGTAGGAGGGCTGGTCGGTTTCCTTGCACTGCTGGCGGATGCCGTTGGGGAGTCCGCCGTGCTGGTCCCAGCCCTGGTGGTAGAGCTGGATGAATTTGACGCCGCGTTCGGCAAGGCGGCGGGCGAGGAGGCAGTTGGCGGCGAAGGTGCCTGGCTTGCGGGAATCGGGTCCGTAGAGGTCGAAGGCGCTGTCGGGTTCGCCGGAGAGGTCGGTGGCCTCGGGGACGCTGGTCTGCATGCGGTACGCCATTTCGTACTGGGCGATGCGGGAGTCGATGTCGCGGTCACCGGAGCGGTCGGCGGCGTGCTGGTGGAGATCGCGGAGGCGATCAAGCATGAGGCGCCGGCTTTCGGGGGCGATCCCGTCGGGATTGTTGAGGTAGAGGACGGGTTCCTTGCCGGCGCGGAACTGGACGCCCTGATGTTGGGCGGGGAGGAAGCCGCTGCCCCAGAGGCGGGCGTAAAGGGGTTGATCGACCTTGCCGCGGGTGATGAGGACGACGAAGGAGGGGAGGTTTTCGTTGTCGCTGCCGAGGCCGTAGTGGACCCAGGCGCCCATGCTGGGGCGGCCGGAGATCTGGGAACCGGTCTGGAGGAAGGTGATGGCGGGGTCGTGATTGATGGCCTCGGTGTACATCGAGCGGACGATGCAGAGGTCGTCGGCGACGCGGGCGGTGCAGGGGAGGAGTTCGCTGAGCCAGGCACCGGACTGGCCATGCCGGGCGAACTTGAAGATCGAGCCGGCGAGGGGGAGGGAGGCCTGGTTGCCGGACATGCCGGTGAGGCGCTGGCCCATGCGGACCGAATCGGGGAGCTGCTGACCGTTGCGCTCGTTGAGGAGGGGTTTGTAGTCGAAGGTTTCGAGCTGGGACGGCCCGCCGGCCATGAAGAGGAAGATCACGCGTTTGGCGTGGGCCGCGTGGTGGAGCTGGCCGCCGAGGACTCCGCGGTCGGGGCCGGGACCGGGGGTGGGAGTTGCGGCGAGGGTGCGGGACGGCTGGAGGAGATGGGCGAGGGCGATGCCACCGAGGCCGAAGCCGAAACGGTTGAGGAAGCCCCGGCGGCTGAGGTGGGCAGCGGGAACGGGGCCGACACAGAGGGAGGGAGGATTCATGGGGGTGTGGAGGGGATGAAGGAGGATGTCCAAGTCTAGCGCTTCATGACGAATTCGTCGTGGTTCATCACGGCGCTGGTGAGGACGGTGGTGGCGGCCAGTTCGGGGGCTGGGAGGGATGGGTCGCGTGGCCGTTCGCCGATGGCGACGAAGGCTTCGGCGTCGTCGGGATGGGCACGGAAATGGGCGCGTTGTTCGGTGTAAAGGAGGGCGAGGAGGTCGGTTTCGAGGTCATCCGGGGCGCGGCCGACGAGGCGAAGGAAGGCGTCTTGGGCACGGGCGGCGGGATCGTGGGGGTGATCGGTGAGAAGGCGTTCGGCAAGGACGCGGGCGGCTTCGACGAACTGGGTGTCGTTGAGGAGGACGAGGGACTGGAGGGGGGTGGTGGTGGCGTCGCGTTTGGATGTGCAGACCTCGCGGGAGGTGGCGTCGAAGGTGAGCATGCTGGGCGGCGGGGCGGTGCGGCGCCAGAAGGTGTAGAGGCTGCGGCGGTAGAGTTTGTCACCCTTGTCCTGGGTGTAGGACTTGCCGGTGCCGGCATCCTCCCAGACGCCGGGAGGTTGGTAGGGTTTGACGGCGGGGCCTCCGAGCGTGGGGACGAGGAGGCCGCTGGCGGCGAGGGCGCCGTCGCGGATCTGTTCGGCGTCGAGGCGATGGCGGGGGCCGCGGGCGAGCAGGCGGTTCTCGGGGTCGCGGGCAAGGAGGTTGGGGGGGGCGGAGGAGGCCTGGCGATAGGTGGCGGAGGTGACGATGAGGCGATGGAGGGCTTTGCGATCCCAGCCGGAACTCACGAAGCGGTGGGCGAGCCAGTCGAGGAGTTCGGGGTGGGAGGGCAGTTCACCCTGGGCGCCGAAGTCCCATGTGGTGCCGACGAGGCCCTGGCCGAAGTGGTGTTTCCAGATGCGATTGACGGCGACGCGGGCGGTGAGGGGATGGGCGGGGTCGGTGATCCAGCGGGCGAGGCCGAGGCGGTTGCGGGGCAGGCCTGGATCCATGGGCATGAGGCGATCGGGGGTGCCGGGCTGGACGGCATCGCCGGGGCTGTCGTAGGCGCCGCGCTGGAGGACGAAGGTGGGGCGCGGTTCCGGGAGGTCCTGCATCACCATGATTTCGCGGACGGGGGTGACGAGGTTGTTTTCGGCGACGAGGACTTCGTGCCAGCGGGCTCGGAGGGCGAGGGAGGCGTCGTCGTGACGGGCGAGGAAGTGGGCGAGCCAGGCCGTTTCGGGGAGGCTGGGGAGGGGATGGGGGAGACCGGCATGGAGGGCGACCTCGACGGGGGTGAGTTCGGCATTGAAGACGCGGAACTCGTCGATGAGGCCGTCCTTGAAGCCATTGTCGCGGAAGCGGCCGGCGAGGGTGAGGGGGACGCCGCCGACATCGGAATCGCCCCATTCGGCGCGATGCTGGATGTCCTTGGCGAGGTGGTCCCGGACGATATCGAGGGGGAGGGGGAGGCCGTCGCGGTAGATGCGGATGCCGGCGGCGCGGCCGGAGCCGTCGTAGGTGACGGTGAGATGGGACCAGACACCGGGAGGGAGAGGGTCGCGGGTGCGGACGGCGGCGGCGTTGCCGGGCCAGAAGTGAATGAGGCCGAAGAAGGGATGACCGTGTTCGAGGACGAGTTCATAGCCGCGGCTGCCGGAATCGGTCCAGGAGCGGGAGGCATGGAAGACCACGGCGCGGGGAGCGGTGTCGGCGGGCTGGAGCCAGAGGGAGAAGGTGAAGGGATCGGTGCGGCCGAATCGGCCGGCACGGGGGAGGACGGCGGAGTTGTCGCCGCTGAACTTCATCGCCTGTCCGACGCGGCCGGGGACGAGTTCGGGGTTGTCGTGGAGGCGGACGAGGTTGGTGGAGAGGGAGTCCGGGGTGCGATGATTCTCGATCGTCTCGAACGGGAGATGGGCGACGGGATCGGGGACGGGAGGCGGTTCGGAGGAGCGGGTGTGGGCGAGCCAGCGTTCGAAGCGGGGGCGGGCGGTGGCGCGGCGGGCGGTCAAGGCGTCCTCGAGGGCGAGGCGGGCTTCGAGGAGTTCGCGGTGCCGCCGTTCGGTGTCGCCTTCCCAGAGGCGCATGACGGGAGTGGGGGTGGCGCGGGTGAAGTGGGAGTACAGGCCGGACTCGTCGATGGAATTGAAGAAGGCGAAGAGGCGGTAGTAATCGCGCTGGGAGATGGGGTCGTACTTGTGGTCATGGCAGCGGGCGCATTCGAGGGTGAGGCCGAGGAAGGCGGTGCCCATGGTGTGGACACGGTCGGCGACGTACTCGGCGCGGAACTCCTCCTCGATGCTGCCGCCCTCGTTGGTCTGGCGATGAAGGCGGTTGAAGGCGGTGGCGAGGATCTGGTCGGGGGAGGGTTGGTCGAGGAGGTCGCCGGCGAGCTGCCAGGTGATGAAGTCGTCCCAGGGAAGGTTCTCGTTGAAGGCACGAAGGACCCAGTCGCGCCACGGGGAGAGGTCATGGTCCACATCGGACTGGTAGCCGTAGGTATCGGCGTAGCGGGCGAGGTCGAGCCATTCCTGGGTCATGCGTTCCCCGTAGTGAGGGGAAGCGAGGAGGCGATCGACGGCGGCCTCGTAGGCGGCGGGCGAGGGGTCGGCGAGGAAGGCTGCGATGTCGTCCGGCGTGGGGGGAAGACCGATGAGATCGAGGGTGACGCGGCGGAGGAGGGTTTCCGGGGCGGCTTCGGGTTGGGAGGGGAGTCCCTCCTGGTGGTGGCGTGTGCGGACGAAGCGGTCGATGTCGTTGACCGCGGGCGGGGTGGAATCGTCGAGGGCGGGGATGGCGGGGGGAACGATGGGCAGGAAGGCCCAGTGTTCCTTGAACTCCGCTCCCTGTTCGATCCACCGCCGGAGCCGGTCGGTTTCTTCGGGGGTGAACGGCGGAAGTTTGGCCTCCGGGGGAGGCATGACGTCGTTGGGATCGGAGGCAAGGATGCGGGCGAGGAGTTCGGAGGCATCCGGATTGCCGGGGACAATGGCGGGTTCGCGGGAGCGTCCGCCGCGGAGGGCGCCTTCGCGGGTGTGGAGGTCGAGGCGTCCCTTGCGGGCCTGATCGTCGGGACCGTGGCAGGCGAAGCAGCGATCGGAGAGGAGGGGGAGGATGTGGAAATTGAAGTCCACGACCTCGGCATCGACGCGGGCCTGGGCAAGGTGAAGGAAGACGAGGGCGAGGGCGGGGAGACGACGGACGGTATTCACGCGGCGACGGGAGGGGGGGTGGGGGGGGTGGAGTCGGGCCGGGGTGTTGGGACGCTGTGGAGCGGGTCGGGGCGGAGGCCGGGACGGAGCCGAGCGGGATCAGAGGCCGGCGCCGCCGACGTCGGGTTTGAGCCAGGGGGTATCCGACCAGTACCATTCGGAGGCGCGGCGGACGGAGACGTGGGAATCGGCGAAGAGGACGTTGCTGCGTTGATTATGTCGGAGGTGGGGGCCGCCCCAGTTGGGATCGCCGGGGGAGGTGACGCAACCGGTGCAGGGAGCATCGTGACGGGGGTCATGGACGATCCAGCAGCCGGGTTTTTCGGGAGAGGCCGGGGTGACGCAGCGGAAGGGGTCGGGGGTGTTGACGGGGCGGGAGCCGCCATCGGTGAGGTGGACTGTGGACGAGGGGCTGCGGACGGCGGAATCGCGGAGGGGGGGCCAATCCCGGACATCCCAGCTTCCGGGCCAGTCGCAGCCGCCCAGGCGGAAGTTCATGGCGTAGTTGGAGACCGCATGATCCTGCTGATCGCTGGGATACATGGCGATGGCCTCGCGGAACTTCTTCGTCTTGTTCGGGCAGAGGAGGAGGTTGGTGGTCTGCTGGTAGGGCTGCAGGAAGTTGAACCAGGCTTTGCGGAAGACGTTGGCACCGCGGACCTGGAAGGTGTGGACATAGCGTTCGTCGTAGTCGCTGGAGTACACCTTCTGGGCGATGCCCATCTGGCGGAGGCTATTGATGCAGGACGCGGACTTCCCCTTTTCCTTGGCCTTGGCGAGGGCCGGCAGGAGCAGGCTGGCGAGGATCGCGATGATGGCGATCACCACGAGCAGTTCGATGAGGGTGAAACCGCGTCTGGGGGCGGGCGACGGGCAGCGGGAATGCATTGCCGTTTGATAATGGGCAAGATGAGCGCGGGCAAGATTTGAGAGTGGCGGGGATGCGCCGGCCTTGCACGTCGAGTGGCTTGGGGCGCTGATGCGGCGCTGGCGGCTGTTCACGCGGGCGGAGGTGTGAAGCCGGAGCCAAGGCAGGCCAACCCTTCGGTTGGCGGTTCGAGGCGATGCCGAACGCCAGGGGTGGCGCGATATCCTCGCACGACGGACCGCTCCGCCATCCTGGAAATACGCGAACGGCGCTGTGCCCGACCACTGCCCGGCTGGTTGCCGGACGACGTCCAACATTCCAGATGGAGGACGTCGCTGCGCGCTGCGACCCCCGTGTCGAACCTCCGTCCGCTCTGACAACTGGCTCCGACTGCGCCAAGGACTTGCGAAGATGCAAGGGCCTCCCGAAAAATCTGCTGGGCCATGCCCTGGCCAGTTCTTTCGGGCATCGGGTTGTTGGAAGAGGTGGCGAGCGGGGGAGTCGGGGTTACGGCGGCAGGTGACGGAAGCCGATGCGGTCGTGCAGGTGGGTGGTGACGGTGGAGGGCGATGTGTTGGGTTGGGCGAGGAGGCCGGCGGCGAGGCCGCTGGCGTAGGCGGTCGAGACGGAGGTGCCCTGGACGACGAAGGCTTCGCCGGCGTGGGGAACGATGGAGGTGCCGGGGGCGATGAGATCCACGAATGTTCCCCGATTGGCGTAGGGGGCGATTTGACCGCGGTGATCGCTGGCGGTGACGGCGAGGACATCCGGGTAGGCGGCGGGGTAGGTGGGGGTGCCGGTGGGCTGATTTCCGGGTGCGGCGAACGCCAGCACCCCGGCGGCGGAGGCCTGGCGGAGGACATCCTGTACGACGGGACTGGGGTTCGGGCCGCTGAGACTGAGGTTGAGGATGTCCGCGCCTCGTTCGAGGGCGGCGACGATGCCCTGGGCCAGCTCGAAAGTGGAGGTTTGCGAACGGCCCCCATAGATGTCGATGGGGAGAATGCGTACCGGAGTGCCGTCGGGGCCGGACTGGGTGACGCTGAGTCCCTGGAGGATGGTTTCGAACATCCCGGAGGCATGGGTGAGTCCTTCGGTGGGTACGCCGGAGGGAGGCGTGAGGGAGACGGTCGGGAGCAGGAAATCCGGATGGGCCAAGCCGCCATGGGGCAGGGAGGTGTCGAGGAGGGCGACGATGACCGAGGAACCGTCGGTGATCGGGCGGGCCCGAAGTCCGAGCGGGGGCGGAATGGCGCCTGGAAGGGGATCGATGCGGGAGGGGAGGCTGAGGGGATGATTGGCTTCGACCGAGGCGACATCGTCGTCCGCAGCCAGCAGGGCACGGGCGGAGTCGGCGGCTTCGGCATCGTCGAAGACCAGTCGGTGGGCATCGAGGGAATCGATGGAGCCCGCCATGCGGGCTCCGAGGCGGCGGGCGAGTTCCTCGATGGTGATGGAGGCGTCGGGTTTGAGCCGGACGATCAGCTCGTTGGGGATGGGCTGGGAGGATTCAGGGGCACCGGGCGACGTCGCGCGGGGTTCGATCGGGACGGTGGCGAGCGAGGACTGGGAACGGAAGACCAGGAGACGGGAAGGGGTGTCGCGGCCGGGGAGCAGGGCGAAATTCAGGTCGCCGAGGAGCAGGGCAAGCGCTTCGCGTTCGGAGCGCTGTTCGAAGCGGGCGGCCACGGTGGCATTCAGGCCGGGTTCGACGAGCACGCGCCAATTGGTGGCGGAGGCAATCCGTTCGAGGACCTGGTCGAGGGGCCAGTCGTGAAAGTTGGCGTCCACGCGCCGATGCTCGCGATCCCAGCGCAGGTTGCCCGGTGGTTCGGCCGCGAGGGCCGGGCCCAGGAGCAGGAGGAGCCAGGCGGCGAGGAAGCGGGCGAGCCAGTGCAGCGGCATGGCGTGCAGTAGTAGCATCGACGGGTCCGGCGAGGAAGCGGCGAAGGTGGGGAGGGGGAGAGCTCAGTCGCCAGGCATCGGTCAACAAATAGCAAGTCAGACATTTTAAATTGACTGCGCAGGAGGCGCGGGGCATCCCAAAATATACAAAGACAGGCTTACTAAGATTGACCTCGAGACCAAATATACTAAGGCAGGCGCATTGAGATTGACTCGGTGACCTTGTCGAATGGTTGCAAACTGCGTGCATATGCACGCAGTTTGCGTTGTTGCGAGGGTGTCCGCGGTTGGCCGTTGAGGGGGTAAAGGTTGGGGGGTGGGTTCGGTGGGTTCGCGAGGCGGGGTTGATGGGTCAGGCGGGCGTATCGGGAACGGGTGGAGGGGCGGGGTCCGGCGTTGGGGACTTGGCGGCGATGAGGCGGAGGACGTCGCCGCCGTCGGGGGTGCGGAGGGAGGCGCTGAGGAAACGGAGGAGTTGGCGGGTGGCGGCAAGCGGTTGGCCGTGGAGGAATTCACGGCACCCGTGCTGGAACGGGTGATGCCGGCTGGTGGTCACGGGGGGGCGGATGGGAACGAGGCGGTGTCGGGCGAGGAGCCGGGTGAGGGAGCGGGCATCAAAGTACCAGAGGTGAAGGGGATGGGAGAGGTGGGCCCAGTGGAGGCCGTCGAGGGTGAGGCGCACGGCGTGGCCGTTGGGCACGGCGAGGTGGAGCTGGCCTTCGGGCCGGAGGAGGCGGGCGGCTTCGCCGAGTTCGCGGTTGGGGTCGGGCACGTGTTCGAGGCTGTGACAGAGGATGACGGCGTCGAAGGAGGCGTCGGGGAGTTGGAGATCGGCGACGCACCCAACCCGAATGTCAATGCCGTGGCGCCGTCCGGCCTCCGCGGCCTGGGGACTGGGATCGACTCCGAGCACGTCGCAGCCGCGCTGTTGGAGGTAGATGAGGATGTCGCCGTAACCTGAGCCGATCTCGAGGACGCGGGGAGGGCGGGGGCCGTCGAGGCGAAGATTGATGTCGAAGGCCCACCGGGCGATGGGGGCGGCCAGCGGGGCGACGATCCGGCGCCAGCCGCGAAGGGATGGGGGCCGGCTGTGGGCGTCGCGAAGGAAATCCCAGACCCGCTGCACATGGGGGGAGCGGGTGCGTCCCAGGAAGGCGTTGTAGCCCTGGGCGAGTGCGTAGTAGTGGCCGAGGGCGCCCGGGGAGGGGCGTGGGTTCAGGCGACGGAGTCCGCAGGAGCGACACTGCCAGAGATGGGCGACGCCGGCTGGGGCGTCGGGTTGGGGAATGGCGAGGACGGATGTGCCGTCGAGTTCGCCGCAGAGGGCGCAGGCGCTCTCTTCCCAGTCCACGCTCACCCCGCTACGGTGGCGGGGCCTGCGGGCGCGATGAAGTCGAATCGACCGACCATGGGCGGGGTGACGATGCTGGTGCACGGGGGTGCGGGCAGTGTGGAGGCGCAGCGGGCGCGGGAGCTGGCCCGGGGACTGGGACCACCGGACGGGGGGGTGACGATCCTGCTGCGGGAAGGGGGCCGGTGGGCGACGGCGATCCGGTGGTGGCGGGCGTTGCGCGAAGGGCGACCGGGGTTGGTGTACGTGATCAACACGGCGATGCCCGGGGGCTGGCTGGTTCCGTGGTGGGCGAGGCGGACGGGAGGGCGGTACGTGCTGGACACGGGGGATGCGGTGTACGAGATGGCGCGGGCTTCGGGGATTGGGGCGGGCTGGCGCCTGCCGTTGCTTCGGTGGATTGAAGGACGGGTCCAGGGGGGGGCGACGGCGATTGTGGTGCGGGGAACCCGGCACCGGGAATGGCTGCTGGTGCAGGGTTACCGGCGGGTGGAACTGATCCGGGACGGGTACGTTGATCCGGGCCCGATCGGAAGCGACGTGCTGGAGCGGGTGCGACGTCGGCTGGGGTTGCCGGACGGGTTGGTGGTGGGCGTGCTGGGGTCCACGGTGTACAGCCCGCGGCTGGGGATCTGTTACGGCTGGGACCTGATCGGGGCCCTGGCGCGGTTGGGGGATGAGGCTGGGGTGAGCGGGTTGATCGTGGGCGATGGCGACGGGTTGCCGTGGTTGCGCGGGGAGGCGCGGCGGCTCGGCGTGGAGGATCGGGTGCGGTTTGCGGGGAGGATACCGTACGAGGAGGTCCAGCCCACGGTGCGGTTGTTCGATATCGCGGTGTCCACGCAGACCAACAACCTGGCGGGGCAGGTGCGGACGACGGGCAAGCTGCCGGAGTACATGGCGGCGGGGCGGTTCATTGTGGCGAGCCGGGTGGGGGAGGCGCCGCTGCTTCTGCCCGAGCCGATGCTGCTGAATTTCGAGGGGGCGGTGGACCGGGGGTATCCGGAGCGGCTGGCGGCGAGGATCCGCGAGGTGCGGGAACGGCAGGACTGGCGGGAGCTGGCCCGGAGGTTGCCGGAACGGGCGCGTGCGGAATGCGGGTACGAGGTGTTGCGGGGGCGGTTTGCGGCGTTGGTGAGGTCGCTGACGGGAGGGGATGGCGGGACGGGGAAGGGGGAGGCGGCATGAGGCTGGCGCTGGTGGTGCATGACTTCGATCCCGGGTTGGGACAGGGACGGTATGGGATCGAACTGGCGCGCCGGCTGGCGGTCCGGCACCGGGTCGAGATCGTGTCCAGCCGGTTTGCGGTGGAGCGGGAACCGGGATGGGAGTACCGGCCGGTTCGGGCGTGGCGGAGGACGTCGCTGCTGACGGTGTTCAGTTTTCTGGCGGGGGCGACCTGGGCGATGCGGGGACGGGCCTATGACGTGATTCATGCGCAGGGATTGACCTGTTGGAATGCTGATGTGATTACGGCGCACGTGTGCAATGCGGCGCGACGTCTGGCGCAGCGGCCGGCGACGGTGCGTGAGCGGGTGTTTGCGGGGCTGGTGCATCCGGTCGAGGCGGCGTTTTACCGGCAGCGTCGGGCGACGCATGCGATCGCGGTTTCGGCGCGGGTGGCTGAGGAACTGGCGCGCCATTACGGGTGGCGCCGTCCGATGAGCGTCATCCACCACGGCATTGACACGGCGATGTTTCGTCCGCCGGTGGACGATGGGGAACGGGGGCGGTGCCGGGCGCGATACGGGGTGGGGGCGGGGGAGCGGATGTGGTTGTTCGTGGGCGAGGCGACCAAGGGACTGGCAACGGCGATCGAGGTGTTGCGGGACTTCCCCGGGGTTCGGCTGGTGGCGGTGACGCGGTCGGCGGCGGGCTGGTACGCGGCGCGGGCGGAGGAGCTTGGGGTGGCCGGGCGGTTGGCGTTGCGGGGGCCGGAGGTGGAGGTGGCCCGGGCATATCGGGCGGCGGATGTCTTTGTGTATCCATCGCGGTACGACGCCTTCGGGATGGTGGTGGCGGAGGCGATGGCGTCGGGGCTGCCGGTGGTGGTGGGGCGTGACATTGGGGCGGCGGAATGGGTGGAGGACGGGGTGAACGGATTGAAGGTCGATGCCGGCGATGGGGTGGCATGGCGGGAGGCGCTGAAGCGGCTGGAGTCGGACGCCGGGTTCGGGCGGCGTCTGGGGGAGGCGGCCCGACGGACGGCGATGAGTTACTCGTGGGACAGCCGGGCGGCGGCGACCGAGGCGGTGTATGAGGCGGTGGCAAGACTTCGGGTGGGAGACGCTGGGGGGAGGGGGCCATGAACGAAGCGATCGGGGAGGGCGCATTTGCCCGGAAGCAGATGGGCTCGCGGAGCCGGTTGATTGCGTGGAGTCATGCGGCGCGGTTTCGCACGGCGCTGGAACTGAGCCGGGAGTTTGCGGGGAAGCGGGTGCTCGACTACGGCTGCGGGGACGGGACGTACCTGGCGTTGCTGATGGAATCCGGGCAGGCACCGCGGGAGGCGGTGGGTGCGGAGGTGGCGGGCGACCTGATCGAGAGCAACCGGCGGCGGTTCGGGGGGCGGGAGGGGCTGTCGTTCGTGAGGGTGGACGAACTGGATTCCGGAGCGTGGGAGGGGGCCTTCGATGCGGTGGTGTGCATGGAAGTGCTGGAACATCTGCCCGACTTCGAGGTGTGCCTGGCGTCGTTTGAACGGTGGCTGGCGTCCGGGGGAACGTTGCTGGTGTCGGTGCCCGTGGAGATCGGGGCATCGGCGGTGATCAAGCAGGCGGTGCGGACGCTGAACGGGTGGCGGGGGGTGGGGGATTATCCGGGGACGACGCCGCACACGGCGGGGGAGTTGTGGCGGGCGGTGTGGGCGGGCGAGGCGCAGCATGTGGAACGTCCGCTGCACCGGAGCGCATTGGGGCCCCTGCTGCACGACCACAAGGGGTTCAACTGGAAGCGGCTTCGGGCGGCGATGCGCCGGAGGTTCCGGGTGGGGCCCGTCCGGACGTCGCCGGTGCGGTGGTTGCCGGCGTTCGTGGCGAGCCAGGTGTGGTTGACCGGGACCCGGGGATGAGGGTGGAGGGTGGAGAGGGGAGGGGGAGGTTCAGGTCTCGTGGGGGCGGACGGGGAACGGTGCGAGACGGTCGCGCAATTCGCGGATCTTCGGCAGGCGATCTTCCGGGCGGTCGGTATGGAAGCTGAGGAAGTAGGGGCGCTGGCTCATGTCGAAGGGGGAAGAGGCCTGGCCGTGCAGGTAGCAGAGCAGGGCGGCGAAGTGGACTGCGATGCCGGGGGCGCGGGTTTCCAGGCCGCGCCAGAGGGCCTCGATCACCGGCGGGGGGTGGAAGGTGCGGACCTCCATGAGCGCCTGAGTGAGGCCGGCGTAGAAGTCGGCGTGCTCCAACGCGGCGACCAGGGAGGCGATGCGGCGTTGCTCGGTGAGGAGTCCGGGGGCGTGCCGATGGACGGCGAGGCGGACTTCGGCATCCCGGTCGGCGAAGGCGTCCAGCAGGGCGGCGCGGACCCGGGGACGATCGTGGCCGAGGGCGGAGAGGGCCTCGACGTCGCGCCAGTTGCGGGGCGAGCGGTGGACCAGAAGTTCCTCGATGAGGGCGCGTTCGGCGTCGGTGGCCTGACGAATCAGGGCGAGGTCATAGCCGGTGCCGTCGTGCCATTTCTCATAGTCCATGACCATGCTGGCCTTGAAGCGGTCCACGAGACTGGCGGGGGGGCGGGGAGGGACCGGGTGGGCGCGACTGGATCGGGGCGGGGGTGGCGTGGGGGGTGCGGTGGGGGTGAGGGCGCGGGCGTTGGCGGCGGCGTAGGAGGCCTCGCGGGCGGCCCTGAGGGCGTCCATGTCCACCTCCGGTTCGGGCGGACGAGGGGGTTCGAGGACGAAATGGAACCGCCTGGCGTCGGTGAATTCGCCGGCGTAGCAGGAGGAATTGTGGTCGTGGAAGCGGAGGGATTCGTCCGAGGCACGGGGCCGGGTGGTGACGGGGGCGGCGAGTTTGGCGTAGGCGCCGGCGGGCGGGGCGGGGAAGCAACTGGCGACCTCGATGATCCGGTTGCCGGCGGCCAGTTCGGCATCGAGCAGGGCTCGAAGCGCGGGTGGGAAGGCGGCGAGGCGCGGGTCGTCGGCGGGGGACGCGGACATGGGCGGGCGGGGCGGTGGTTCAGCGGGGTTTGGGATCGGTGGGGAGGGGTGCGACGCCGGCCCATTCGTGGAGGTAATGACTTGCGACGCGCACGACATCGGCGCGGAGGGCCTGGCTGTCGGGCCGCTGGCGGGCCAGGGTGAGGATCGTGGCGAGTTCGGAGGTGAAATCGGTGCCGAGGCGTTCGCGCAGATGGGAGACGGCCGGGAACCAGGCACTGAAGAGGCGGGAGATGTCCGCGGCCTTCTCGTAGGAGGGATCGACCTCGACCGGGGTCACGTTGAATTCGCGGAGACGTTCCCCGAGGGTCCGGGCGACAGCGCGGAGAGGATCCACCAGATCCGGCGAGGGATGGGGGATGCGGCGGACGAAGCGAAGGGCGTCGGTGGCGGGTTCGATGTCGCTGAGCTGCATGCGCCGGGCGAGTTCAGAGGCGAGATCGGGCCGGGCGAGGAGGCGTTCGGTGGCGATGGTGGCGCGGAGGTCGGTGGCGTTGTGGCGGGAATAGGCGAGCCAGACATCGAAGGGGGCGTCGGCGGGAATGGCATCGAAGCGGGCCTGGGCTTCGGCCTCTTCACGGGCTCGAGACTCCTCCGCGGACGGAGGGGGAGGCGGCGGTTCGATCGTCCGCAGTCGGAAGCGGTAGGAGAGTCGCGAGTCCGGCCAGGGAGGATTGGGGGCGGGTGGGCGCGGGTACCAGTCGCTCCAGGCGAGGAAGTCGGGTCCGGGCCGGGCTGGGATGGGCGCGAGGAATCCGGTGATTTCCCCGCCATCGAGGCGGAAGGACAGGGAACGGTGTCCGCGCATGGTGAAGAGGAAGACGTCTCCGGGGACGATCCAACGTCCGTTTTCGAGGCGGGCCTCGTTGGGGCGGAGGGTTCCCCTCTGCGAGGCGCGTGAGGTGCGGCCGGCCACGGAGTGGAGTTCGATGCGGGATTCGCCCTGGGCGTCGCGGGGCGAAGGGGCATCGGCCGGGAGGCGGACTTCGACCTCGATCGTCAGTTCACGGCCGTGGAGGCGCGGGGGGATGTCGGCGAGCAGCCAGCAGGACAGGAGGGCGAGACAGGCCATGGCGAGGACGATGCCGGTGGAGGTGCCGAAGGCCTTGAGGTAGCCGGGACCCTGTTGCGGGGCCAGGGCGCCGGCGGTCACCAGGGCGGTGACGAGACCGACGACGCCGCCGAGAAGGGCGAGGCCGACCACGAAGTACCCGGAGCCTCCCTCGAAGCTGGAGATGCGGTACCAGCGGACGCAATGGTCTCCGATGTAACCGCCGCAGAGGAGTCCGAGGGCGGCGACGGGGAGGGCGAGGAGGATGTAGAGGAACCAGTGCATGGGATGGGAATCAGGGTGAGGGTGGCACGGGCTGGCGGCGTCGGTCGATGGCGGCCCGGACGCGGTCCCATTCGGGAGAGGGTTCGCCATGGACGCCGTTGCGCCATTCACGGAGGTAGTAGTCCACGGACGTGCCCGCCGAGGAAACGTGGTCGAGGGCGGCGCCCCGTTCGATCAGGAGCAGGGCGGCGTCCCAGGCCTGGGTTCCGATGAAGCGAACCACCAGGCTGTCCCCGTTGCCATCGAGGCGGTCCGGGTCCGCGCCGTGGTCGAGGAGGATGCGGACCAGATCCAGGTGCCTTGCGGCGAGGGCGAGGGGGAGATCGCCGGAACGCGGCAGCGGGGTATTGGGGTCGAGACCGTGCGCGAGCAGGAGGGTCAGGCCATCGGCGGCGTGGGGCGCGCGGTCGGCGTTGAGGACAAGGAAGCCGACCAGGGGAAGGTCCTCGGGCAGGCGGGAGGCGGCGGGGTCGGCCCCGGCATCGAGGAGGATGCGCAGGGGTTCGGCGCTGGCCTTCGACTGGACCATGGCGACACAGGCCAGGGCGACGAGGTCGAGCCCGGCCCGGTCGCGGACGGCGGGGGGCGGGGAATGGGATCGAAGCAGGAGCGCCAGGGCAGGGGCGTCATCGGCAAGGATGGCACGGGCCATCGGGGCGGCCACCGGGTCGGAATGGGCGCCGATGCGGGCGAATTCGCGTCGGGCGAGCCAGGTGACGAGGCTGAACTTTGCCTGGCGCGCGAGGATGAGGACGAGGGGTGACGCGAAGAAGAGGGAGACGATGACCAGCCCGGCGAAGGACTGTTTGCGGGCGAGGAGGTGGAGGATGAGCCCGGCCGCAGCGAGGAGGGCGACGAGGATGACGACGAGGCCGACGGAGGCTTCGCGGCCGAGTTCGGGGCTGTGGCGGCGTTCGGTCAGGAGCATCGCCGACACGACGGCCACGCCGAGGGCGAGAACGCCCCAGAGGGACCAACTGAGGACCGTGAGCGCCTTGAGCGACATGGAGGTGGATTCCGGGAATGGGAGGGGGTCATTCGGTCAGCCAGCGGAAGCCGGCGGGGGCGTTCCACAGGACCGGCTGCCAGGTCCAGCCGGCTGCGGTGACGACGTCGGCGACGGGACCCTTGAGTTCCTGGAGGTTGAAGGTGTAGGCGGCGCTGAGTTCGCCGGTGGGCCTTCCGTCGGCATCGAGTTGCGCGCCGAAGACACGGCGGTGTTCGAACTGAAAGAACTGCATGCCGGTTGCGGCCTCCCAGTGGAGGCGGAGTCCGTCGAGACCGGCCGAGGCGTCGAAGGCACTCCAGAATTCGCGAACGCGGACCGTGCGGGACGATTCGTCGGGGAGGAGGACAAGCTTGTGGGTGCGGCGGACCCGGTGGACGCGCATGAGGTCGAGCCAGCGGGCGTCGGCGTAGCGCCAGGTGATTTCGATGGCCCGTCCGTCGTCGGCGGTTCGGACGGTGACGGGAGTCTCTCCGTGGTTGATGGCGAGGAGGCGTTCGCGAAGGGATTGGGCATCGAGGGCCGGGGTGTTGGAGGGCGGGGACTGACGTGTGGCCCAGGCGGAGCCCTTGAAGAACCAGCCCACGGCGAAGACGAGATTGATGCCGACGAAACAGGCCATGACGGGGGTGTTGGCGACGAGGCGATGGGAGACGGATTGACGCCCGGGGCTGGTGCCGGCGGGGGAGGCGCCGGAGGCGGCGGTGGCGGCGGTGGCGGCGGTGGCGGTGGCGCCGGAGGCGGCGGTGGCGGCGGGGATGGGGCCGAGCGCCTGAATGCGGCGCGCCTCGACGCCTTCGCGGGTGGCGCCGCTCCAGGCATAGAGTTCGTTGCCGGCGGCGACCAGGTGGTTCCATTCGCCCTGGCCGCCGTGGCGACGGGCGGTCCAGCCCCAGTCGTCGCTGCCGGACGCCTGGGCGAACTGGAAGAAGGTTCCGTAGCGGTCGAGAGCCTGCAGGGCTTCGAGCGGCGTGTTGAAGCGGGCGGCGAGGGCGGATTCCCCGGAGCGATTGAAGGAGAGTTTTGCTTCGGTAGCGGCACCCACGATGGCGTCGAGGCCCCGCTTGGCGTCGGTGATCAGGGAAGGATCCGCGCCGGGGCCGAAGATGAGGTCCCAGGAGACCGGCTTCAGGCCGGGGGCAGGTTGGGCAGGCGATGCCGGCTGTGACGGCGATCCGGTGTCCGATGGAGGGGGCTGTTCGGCGTGCAGGCGAACCGCGCGGCGATGGGCGAGGACATCGAGGAGATGCACCGTGCCTTGGGGAACGGCCACGATGGCAAGGAATCCGAAGAAGAAGACCAGGGGTTTCAGGGAAGCCCCGGATCGGTGCATGAGTGTCCCCAGCAACACGGCGAGGGTCACGGAGATCAGGACGAAGGTGGTGATGCCGGCGAGAGCCGGGTAGGCACGAAGGGAGTGCAGGAAACGTTCCATGGGAATCAGGCTGGGTGGGTTGGAGAGGGATGGGAGGGAGCGACCGGGTCATCGGCGGAATGCGGACCAGGCGCCGAGGAGGACGCCGCCGACGACGCAGAGGACGAAGAGCAGGGCGATGCCGATCGGGACGGAGGCCGCGAGCGTTATCAGCGAGGCCAGGACAGGACGGGCTTTGAACCAGGCGGCAAAGGCGGCGTCCCGTTGTGACAGGACCATGGCCCCGGCGATGGCCGAGCCCGCCCCGGCGACCATGCTGGTAAGACATAGGGAGACGATCATGGCGGCGTCCTGACCTTTGGCGCCCGAGCCAAAACCCTCGACGACGCGCAGGGTGAGGAAGCCCGCCACGACGAACGACACCACCAGGGCCCGGGTGAGCCAGGTCCAGGTGGCCGTCGCCCCGGGTGCGAGGATGGTCAGGAAGACCGGCACCACGACCAGGAGGGGAAGCAGGACGACGAGACGCTCCATCAGTTCCACATCCCGTCCGGTTCCCGAGGCGTGACGGGCACAGTACCAGAGGACCGCGGCGCCAACGGCGGCGGCGACCGATTCGGGTCCGAGCAGCCAGGTCATTGTGCGGGTCATGAGGAAGGCAGTGTGGGTGAGCGGCCGGGAACGGCGCCATCCGACGAAGGTCGGTATTATGCTTGTTCCGGTCTCGCAGGGGGCGGCAGCGTTGCGGGGGTGGAGGCGACCAAGATCGTTCCGGGGATGCTGCCGCGGTGGAAGGCCGAGGGACGGCGGATTGCGGCGTTGACGGCCTATGACTATCCGATGACCCGGATGCTGGATGAGGCGGGGGTGCCGGTGCTGCTGGTGGGGGATTCGTTGGGGATGGTGGTGCTGGGGTATCCGGACACGACCCACGTGACGCTGGACGAGATGGAGCATCACGTGCGGGCGGCGGCGCGGGCGCGACCGAGGGCACTGCTGGTTGGGGATCTGCCATACGGCAGTTACGACGAGCCGGACCGGGCGGTGGTGAGCGCGCGACGATTAATGGCTGCCGGCGCGGAGGCGGTGAAGGCGGAGGGTGGGTGCATGATTCTGCCGTCGGTGCGGGCGATCGTGGAGGACGGCATTCCGTTCATGGGGCATCTGGGGATGCTTCCGCAGCATGTGCTGGAAGAGGGCGGGTACCGGATCAAGGGGCGGGACGAGGTCCAGCGCCGGGCGTTGATGGAGGACGCCCGGGCCCTGGAGGAAACCGGGGCGTTCGCCGTGGTTCTCGAGTTGGTGGTGCCTGCGGTGGCCGGAGAACTCACGGGGGGGTTGAAGATCCCGACGATCGGGATCGGTTCGGGCCCGGATTGCGACGGGCAGATCCTGGTGACCCACGACCTGGTGGGGACCTTCCCGTGGTTCACTCCCAGGTTTGTGCGGCGACGGTTGGAGGCGGCGGCGCTGATGCGGGACGCCGTGCGGGAATGGCGGGCCGGGGTGGAATCCGGGCAGGCACCGGAAGTCGTGTGAGGGTGGATCGCTTGACAGGGGGACCCCGGCCAATGGCGTCGGCGCGCATTCGAGACACGGGGTCCATCCTTTCCGGCCGGGGGCGGGATCGTGCGGCGCCGGTCCGCGGCGGGGCCGAGGCTGGGGTTGGGCTCGGGTGGCGTGTGCAGGAAGGAGGGGGCTGGGAACCGGTCGGATCAAGGGTTCGCGCGGATCGACATGATGGCGCCGGTCGTCGGGTTGATCGTGCTCGGCATTGTCACGTTACCGGCGCTGGCGAACGCCCGGGCGAAGTCGATCCGGGTGCGATGCCAGGACGGGTTGGGGCGGGTGGGTGTGGCAATTCGGGTTCATGCGGATGGGCACGGCGACCGTTACCCGAACTGGGTGGTTGTGGTGCGGGCGGACGGGTTGTCGGCATGATGCTGGCGGAGCAACTGCGCGACGCCCTGCTGAACTCGGCGGAACCCCGCAACAACGACATCCAACCCGGAATGAGCGCTTCGCAGCAGGGTAGGGGTTAGGGGGGTGAAGTGAGGCGTGGCGGGCGGGTTGCGACCGCCGGGAAGGGATTCGGCGTCCGTGTTCGCATTCTGGGGGAAGACCAGGTGGGCGACGCGTTCCGGGAGTGGGCCCATCCAGACGATCGACGGTTCCGCCTACAGGGCGGGCAAGGTTGGCGGCGTACGGGCGGGTTAGGAGCGGCGAGGCGATATCATCGAGAGGAGAGGGGGAATCGATCCGAGATTGGTCCGGTAGGGCGCCAGGTCGCTCGGTCAACAATCCAAATATAAAGCCGGGCACAATACCTTTGATCTTGGTCTAAAATAACAAGACAGGCCATGTACTGTTGACTTCGAACGACGAAGTCATCCTCAGCTACCTGATAGGGTTTGTGGGTGGGGGAGGCGTGTTCGGGCGCGGTGCGGAGCAAAAGAGGCCTGACCTATTATTCGATATCCTGAGGGACAGTGGGTTGGCCATTCTGCCCTGGCTGGGCATGATCCGGGCGATGAGACCATGGTGTGTGAGGGGATTCCTCGTGGTGTTGGCGTTGGGCGGCTGGAGTGGAATGGCGTGGGGCGAGGAGTCTGCGGAGAGGGTCCCGGACCGGATGCGGGGAGAGGCGGACATGGAGCGGTGGTATGCGTTCACGCCTGAGGCTGACGGGGAGGGGGCGTGCGAGTTGGATATGGGCGACTGGCTGGAGGCGCCGGCGGGGCGGCATGGGCGGATCGAGGCGCGCGGTGGGGACCTGTATTACGACGGTCAACCGATCCGGCTCTGGGGATTGAACCTCTGCTACCGGTCAGGAGCTGCGCCGTCCCGGGAGGTGGCCGACCGGCGCGCGGCGTTGTATCGGCGGTTCGGGATCAATTCGGTGCGGCTGCACAAGTGGGCCGACGGGCCGGGTTGGGCAGGGATCCAGGTGGAAGACAGCGCCGTGGGGTTCGATCCCGAAGCGCTCGATCGGTTCGACTATCAGAACGCACAGTTCCGGAAGGCGGGCATCTACCTGAAGCTGTCGCAGGCCTTCGGGACGATCCGGGTGGGTCGGGGCGATCTGGCGCGGGTGCCGTACGCGGAGGAGTTCGGGGCGCTGGAGGGGCCGGACGCGCGGGTGGGGGGCGGGAACAGCACGCTGTACTACTCTCGGGAACTTCAGGAGGCGACCATCGAGCAACTGCGGGCCATCCTCCGCCATCGGAACCCGTACTCGGGACTGACCTACGCCGAGGACCCGGCGGTGGCGTTTGTGGAGATCGTGAACGAGGCGAGCATTCTGTTTTACACGTCGATGGAACCGCTGCGCCGGAGTGCGACGTTGCGGCGGAGGGTGGCCGGGCAGTTCAGCGACTGGTTGCGCGGAAGGTACGGGGGGCAGGACGGGTTGGTGGAGGCCTGGGGGCGCCGGGCGCTGGGCAGTTTCTCGAATGAGGTGGCTCCCCCGGATGGGGAGGCGGAACACCTTGACCGACGCAATGTCCTGCCGCTGGGCAATCCGTGGTTCTGGGATCCGCAGCAGTTGTCCGGTTCCCAGCAGTTCCGGCGGCAGCGGCTGCTGGATACCCTGGAGTTTCTCCACACGCTCCAGGGGGAGGCCTACGAGCGGATCGTGGCGGGCATTCGGGGGACGGGCTACGCGGGCGAGATCATTGCCTCCAACTGGCACGCCGGGCGGATGTTCAGCCATTACGCCAATCTGCACACCGACCAGGTCGTGGGCCCCGTGGACCGCCATAACTATTTCGGGGGTGGCGAACCGCCCCGAATCGACAACGCCTCGATGGTCCGCGTTCCCGGCTCGGGCGTGCTCAGCACCGGCATGGAACAGGTGGCGGGCCGGCCGTTCATGTTGTCGGAGTGGATCCACGTGTTTCCCAACGAATGGGGCGTGGAGGGGCCGGCCATTGTGGGCGCCTACGGCATGGGACTTCAGGGCTGGGACGTGAGCTACCTGTTCCAGAACCAGGACGACGGGAGGTTCAGCGGGCGGATCGGCCGGGACCGGTGGGACGCCACGGCTCCGCAGGTGCTGGGAATCTTTCCGGCAGTGGCCCGACAGGTGCTGCGCGGGGACGTCGCGCGGTCGCAGGTCCGGGCCGTCCGACACGTGCACCTCCCCGGCCTGCTGGCCGGGCGGCTCGGGTTCGAGGACACGGTGGGGAGTCCGGACTATGACGTGCGCACGTTCGACAGCGACCGGGTTCCCTCGCGGGCGCTTGCCGTGGCCCGGTGCGAGGTGGAGTTCGTCGAGACCCAACGTGACACGCCGACGTTCGATCTCGGTCCGTACCTGGAAGGCGACGTGCATGTTGCGTCCACGGGCCAACTACGCTGGAGGGAGGGGGCCACGCGGCACGACGGGCACTTCACGATCGACACGTCCGCCACCCAGGCGGTGGTTGGGTTTGCGATGGATCGTCCCGCGCCACTTGGGGAGGTGGCGATCATCCTTCGGAGCCGGTTCGGAGCGGTGTATGTCACGGCGCGGGACCGGGATGCGGATCTGGCTTCGGGACGGCACTGGCTGCTGGTGGCGATGGCCAGGGCACGCAACACCGGGATGCGGGTGGACGACGATTCGGTCCTCGTGGAGCGCGGTGGCCCGCCGGTGATGCTGGAAGCCGTGGTGGCCGACCTGCAAGTGCGGCGGCCGGGCGTGTTCGTGGTCGAGTTGCTGGACCACGGAGGTCGGAGGACGGGCAGGACGCTGCCGGTGACCGACGGCGCGTTCCGGATCGACGGATCGCGTGATCGGACGCCGTACTACCTGATCCGGCGGGAAGGGGATTGAGGATGCGAAGGAGGCGTTCCTGGGATCGGGGGGGGCGATCAGGCGTCGGGTGAGCGAAGGGGTTACGGCACCGTCACCTTGAGGTGGAAGTAGAGGGCGCCCGTTTCCGACAGGGGCCGGCTGGCGCGCAAGGTCACCTGATCCAACCCGTGATCGAGTGCCACCACCTCCTCGACGGTCCCGACCGGAGCGTCCAGCGGGATTGAGGTGGAGGCGGTGACCACCACGTTGACCCCCAGCGCGGCGCGGAGGCGGGTGAATTGCAGGGCCGGGTAGTGCTGACCGTCGATCATGGGCAGGAGGGGAACGGGGCGATCCGTTGTGAGTGCCAGGGCGGGGTTGCCACCCAGAGCATATTCGACGCGGTTCGGAAGGCCGTCGCCGTCCGGGTCGTGGTCGGGACCCCGCTGGCCGGCGGGAATGGGGAAGGAGGCGATCCAGGTGGCGAATCCGGGTTGCGGGTCGGCGTCGGGATCGGCGTTTTCGTAGGAGAGTTCGGCATGGACGATGCCGTAGGCGCCCACGGCCACGATCGCCTGACCGCCGGCCACGATGCTGCCGAGGTCCAGGGCTGGGAAGGGCAGGGCGGCAATGTCGGGGTGGAGGAGTTCCCGTTCCCAGGTCAGGCCGTCGGCGGAGGAGAATAGGTTGTGATGGGTGAAGTTGTCCGAGCCGCCCACGGCAAAGAACCGTCCGGCGGCCTCGATGACGGAGGAGAGGTAGCCGGTGGTGCCGGCCATGACGATGAAGGGATCGGCGTAGGTGGCGGGATCGTCCACCAAGGGGAAGGCGACGGGAATGCGGGGACTGTCCAGCGGGCGTTGGATGCCCACCACCAGGTAGCGTCCAGCCGAAGTGCGGACCAGGGCATCGGCTTCGAAGGGACGTTCCGCCAGAAGGGTGAAATGGCGGCCGTTGCCGGAGCGGAGCACCGTGCTGGAACCTTCGCCGCGCTGGATCGAGTAGTAGTGGGTTCCGTCATGGGCGATGGTCCTGCCGGCTGCTCCACGAACCACGGTCAGGGTGCCGTCCTGAGCCACCGAAATCTTGGTGGCCGCCCCGGAGGCGCCGGCGAAGTAGGCGGCGGATTCTTCGGTCCAGGTCTGACCGCGGTCGAGGGAACGATAGACGAAGTAGTTGTTGAACCCGGACCGCATGGTGGCGAGGAAGCCCATCTGCCCGCCGCCGGTGTCGCCGTATTGAATGTCGGTGACATCGCGTCCCTGGACAAACAACCGGGAGGCGAAGTTGGCCCCGCCGTTGGTGGAGGTCACAATGTCCCCGAACCCGTTCCCGGCGGCGAACACGCCATCCCCGTAGGCGACCACGTTGAACGAGCGTCGGGGCACATCCATGGTGCTGGCGTTCCAGAGTCGGTCCGCCGGGGCCTTCGCGGGAATCAGCAAGGCTGAGAGGATCGGCACGAGGGACAGGGTCAGGTGGGGTCGAGGCATGAGGAATGGGGGGAGTGGAAGACGGTCCCCGGGGGTTCCCGGCGGGGACCTCTGGGTTGGGGTTGGGATCGCGCTCCGACGATTCTTGAATGGAGGGACTATCGGCCCTTGTCGGTTCAGGCTTGAGGACTTACGCCGGCAAGGGGGTGGAGCGATGGGATGAGGACTCGCGGAGATCGTCCCTCCGTGGGAAGGCTGGGCAGGAGCGTGGACAGGGAAGGGGGAAACGTGTTCAGAATGGGGCATGATGCGAAGGTCCATGAAGCCGCGGTGGGTGCCGGGGGCCCTGGCGCTGGCGTTCCTGGTGGCGGGGGGATGGGCGGAGGGCGCGGAGCCGCTGCGCTACAACCGAGACATCCGCCCGATTCTGTCGGATCACTGCTTCCAGTGTCATGGGCCGGATGCGGCCCAGCGGAAGGCGCGGTTGCGTGTGGACGAGCGGGAGGCGGCGGTGTCGAGCGGGGTGCTGGTGCCGGGCGATCCGGACGGGAGCGAGATGGTGCGGCGTCTGACCGCGGAGGATCCGGAGGAATTGATGCCGCCGGCGTCGGTGCACAAGCCGCTGACGGCGGAGCAGATCGGGTTGTTGCGGCGTTGGGTGGCGGAGGGCGGGGAGTATGAGCCGCACTGGTCGTTCATGACGGTGGAACGGCCGCCGGTTCCGGACGCGCTTCCGGCGGGGTGGGCGACGGGGCACCCGGTGGATGCGTTGGTGCGGGAGCGTCTGGTGCAGGAGGGGTTGGAGCCGGCCCGGGAGGCGGACCGGCGGACGCTGCTGAGGCGGTTGAGTCTGGACCTGGTGGGGCTGCCCCCGACGCCGGAGGAGGCGGCGGCGTTCGAGCGGGACACGGACCCGCACGCCTACGAGCGGCAGGTGGAGCGGTTGCTGGCCTCGCCGCATTACGGGGAGCGGCAGGCGATTCCGTGGCTGGATGCGGTACGGTTTGCGGACACGGTCGGGTACCATGGGGACCAGAACCAGCGGATCTTTCCCTACCGGGACTGGGTGATTGAGGCGTTCAATAGGAATCTGCCGTTCGACCAGTTCACGAGGGACCAGTTGGCGGGGGATCTCCTGCCCGAGCCGACGGTGGCGCAGCAGGTGGCCACGGGGTTCAACCGGCTCAACATGATGACGCGCGAGGGGGGGGCGCAGCCGAAGGAGTACCTGGCGAAGTACCAGGCGGACCGGGTGCGCACGGTCTCGACGGCCTGGCTGGGGGCGACGCTGGCCTGCGCGGAATGCCACGATCACAAGTACGATCCGTTCACGCTGCGGGACTTCTATGCCTTCTCGGCCTTCTTCGCGGACGTCCAGCAGTGGGGGGTGTACCAGGACTACGTGTACACGCCGAACCCGGATCTGGGCGGGTGGAGCAACGACCACCCGTTCCCGCCGGAGATCGAGGTGGAAAGTCCGGCCTTGTTGCGGCGGATCGACCGGTTGCAGGCGCGGGCGTCGGACCTGGAGCGTGCCGCGGGAGAACGGGCGATGGGGTCGGAGGAAACACGGACGCTTCTTCGGGAGTGGCGCATGGGGGTGCGCGATTTCCTGTCGGTGCATCCGGATGGGTGGCGGGTGCTGGGGCCGCGGGAGGTGACGTCGATGGCGGGCACCAACCGGGTGGCCGCGGAGGAGTTGGAATGGCGGGACGACGGGTCGGTGTCCTTTCGCGGATCGCGGGTCACGCAGGACCGGTTCGAGTTCGAATTGCCGGCGGGGTGGGTGGCGGCATTGCGGTTGGAGTTGCTGCCGCAGGTGGAGGGCGAGGGATTGCTGCGGGGGGGACGGCGCACGGCGACGGTGCAATGGGCGGCACGCTGGCGGCGGGCGGGGGAGGCGACGGAGGAGGCGTTGCGGTTTGTGTTTGCGGATGCGGTGGAGAAAGAGCCGCGATACGCCAACGGGCATGACATTCTGGGGGTGCACCGGGGCTGGCGGTTGCCGGCGGGCGCGGTGGCGGAGGGGCGCGGCGTGTCGGCGATCGCGCTGGTGGAACGTCCGTGGCGCGCAGCCCGGGGGGATGTGTTGTCGGTGACGATTCCGGGGAACGTGGCGCGCCGGGTGCGGATCTCGGTGTCGCCGCTGGCGCTGGAACCGGGGCATTGGGTGAGCCGGGTGGAGGACGTTGCGGCCCCGTTCTTTGGAGAAGGAGCCGACCGTGGCGTGCCGGCTGCCTTTCATCGGAGCACGGCATGGGACGGGGAGGTGCTGGCCGGACTGCGCGGGCTGGACATGGAGATCCGCGAGTGCCGGGAGGGCAGGGCCTGGACACAGGTCACGGTGTCCACGAACGCCCTGGTGACGCGGGAGTTGCCCCGGGGGAACTGGATGGACGAAAGCGGGGAGGTGGTGGGTCCGGCGCCGCCAAAGGTGTTGGCGCCGGGGATGGGGGGAACGGGGAACGGGGAGGAGCCGGCGGGCCGGTTGAGCCGGCTGGATCTGGCGTCGTGGCTGACCTCGCGGGAGAACCCGCTTACGGCGCGGAACTTCGTGAACCGGCTTTGGGCGCAGTTCTTTGGGGCGGGGATTTCGGCGCGGATCGAAGACCTGGGATTGCAGGGGGAATGGCCGAGTCATCCGGAACTGCTGGACTGGCTGGCGGCGGAGTTCATGGAACCGACCATGGTGGCCAGTCCGGTGGCGGAAGGACCGGCTCCGGCGGCGTGGGACATGCGGCACATGGTGCGGCTGCTGGTGACCTCGGCGACGTACCGCCAGGCCTCCGAGCCGTCCGAGGCTGCACGGGAACGGGACCCGGACAACCGGTGGTTGTCGCACCAGTCGCCACGGAGGCTGGAGGCGGAGCTGGTGCGGGACAACGCGCTGGCCATTGCCGGGCTGTTGGAGCGGGAGGTGGGGGGGCCAAGTGTGTTTCCGTACCAGCCCCCCGCGTATTACGTGAACCTTCAGTTTCCCGATCGCGATTACCGGGCGGACCTCGACGAGCGGCAGTACCGGCGTGGCTTGTACATGCACTGGCAGCGGACGTTCCTGCATCCGATGCTGGCCAACTTCGATGCGCAGTCGCGGGAGGAATGTGTGGCCTCGCGGCTGCCCTCGAACACGCCGCAGCAGGCGCTGACGCTGTTGAACGATCCGACCTTTGTGGAGGCGGGCCGGGTGCTGGCGGAGGGGTTGATGCGGGATGCCCGCGGGGATGGGGCGCGGGTGGAGAGGTTGTTCCGGCTGGCGCTGTTGCGTGACCCGAGGCCGGCGGAGCGGGAGTCGCTGCTGCGGTTCGTGGAACGGCAGCGGGTGCTGTATCAGGACCGGCCGGACCAGGCGGCGGCGTTGATCCGGGTGGGGAACGCCCCGGTGGCCTACGACCTCCCGGCGGTGGAACTGGCGGTGTGGTCGAACGCGGCGCGCGTCGTCCTGAACCTGCACGAGGTCATCACGCGGTATTGAACCGGGGGGCGAAGTGCCGGAGGGAGAGGCGAGGGAGGACAGGCGGTGGATGCGCCGGGCGCTGGCGCTGGCCCGGAAGGGACTCGGCTGGACATCGCCCAACCCGATGGTCGGGGCTGTGCTGGTGCGGGACGGGCAATGCCTGGGGGAGGGCTGGCATCGGCACGTGGGCGGACCGCACGCCGAGGTGGAGGCGTTGTCCGACGCGCGGCGGCGCGGTCAGGATCCCGCGGGGGCGACGCTGTACGTGACATTGGAACCCTGCTCGACCCAGGGCCGGACGCCGCCCTGCACGGAGGCTGTGAAGGCGGCGGGCATCCGGCGGGTGGTGGTGGGGGCGACCGATCCCAATCCGCGACACGGGGGACGGGGCCTGGCGATTCTCGAGGCGGCCGGCGTGGAGGTTGCCGCCGGGGTGCTGGCCGAGGCGTCGGAGCGTTGGAATGAGGGGTTCCATCATTGGATTGTGCGGGGGACGCCGTTCGTGACGGTGAAGGCGGCGATGACGCTCGACGGCAGGATTGCGACGGCGTCGGGCGAATCGAAGTGGATCACGGGTCCGGCGGCGCGGGCGATGGCGATGGAATTGCGGCGACGGGCCGACGGCATCGTGGTCGGGGTGCGGACCGTGCTGGCGGACGATCCGAGCCTGACGGTGCGGCTGGGGAGGGGCACCGGGGACCAGGCGCAGGGCGGGCCTCCGATGCCGCGACGATGGATTCTGGATTCGCGGGCGCGAACGCCGCTGGGGGCGGCCTTGGTGAGTGACGAGTGGGCGGACAGGACCACCGTGGTCGTGACCGATGCCGCTCCGGAACGGCGGGTGCGGGAGCTGACGCGAAGGGTGCGGGTATGGGTGGGGCCGACCGGGCCCAAGGGCGGTGTGGATCTGCCGTGGTTGCTGCGGACGATGGGGAATACGGACGACTGCACCAGCCTGCTGGTCGAAGGGGGCGGCGAAGTCAATGCGTCGTTCCTGGGAGCGGGCCTGGTGCAACGGGTGGCGTTCTTCTATGCGCCGATGGTCCTGGGCGGAAGGGATGCATTGCCCGGTGTGGGCGGGCAAGGGGCGGGTTCGCTGGCGGAGGCGTTGCGGTTGGGCCGGGTGGAATGGCGACGCTTTGGGCCGGACTTGTTCCTGACGGCGCGCATCGACGGGAATTGATTTCCGGGCTGGGTGGGCTGGAAGCTTTCCGGATGTTCAGCGGCATTGTGGAGGAGGCGGGCCGGGTGGTGGCGGTGCGCCGGACGGAAGGCGGAATCCGGCTGGTGGTGGAGGCGCGGACGGCGGGGCGCGGGGTGCGTATCGGGGAAAGCGTCGCGGTGAACGGCTGCTGTCTGACCGTGGTGGGTGTGGGACGCGTGAAGGGCGGGGTGCGGTTGCAGTTTGATCTTCTGGAGGAGACCTGGCGGGTGACGAGTTTCCACCAGGCGACCGAGGGGAGCCGGGTGAATCTCGAGCGGTCCATGAGGATGAACGACCGGCTGGGGGGGCATTTCGTGACCGGTCACGTGGATGGCACGGGGGAGATCGTGCGGTGGGAAGCGTCCGGGGCCGACTGGGTGCTGGAGGTTCGCCCGCCGGCGGAGCTGATGCGGTACTTTCTTTACAAGGGTTCGGTGGCCGTGGACGGGATCAGCCTGACGGTGGCCGAGGTGCGTGGGGACGTGATCCGGATGTGGATCATTCCGCACACGCGGGAGGTGACCCAGTTGGCGGAGCGGCGGGTGGGCGACCGGGTGAACCTGGAGGCGGATCTACTGGGGAAGTATGTGGAGCGGCTTATCGAAGCTCGGGCACCAGCAACTGAGAGCCGGCGGCCGCGCGCGAGTAAGGCTCGATCTGGCGGACGCGCATCGTGCTGATTTCGACGGGCTGCCGGTTGGCGTCTTTGTACACGTACATGCTGCCCACCAATCGGGGTTTACTGGCGGTGACCAGCTTGGCGCCGTGGGTGGTGGTGATGACGTAGCGATTGGCGCAACCGCCGACGAGGAGGGTGCCCAAGAGGAGGGCGCCAAGAGTTGAAAAGCGTCGCCGCATGGCCAATGGAACCGCCTGCCGGCCCGGGTTGTCGATCAATGGTGCGCACGGCAGGACTTGAACCTGCACGGATTACTCCACTACCACCTCAAAGTAGCGCGTCTGCCAATTCCGCCACGTGCGCAACGGCGACGGCTTTTATGGGGCGGCAGGGCGGGAGCATGCAAGCGGGTTTTCGCCCGGATTTTTCCGGCGATCGCCGCGTCGCCAATATGGGGGGCCGCTTCCACGCATACCTGGGAATGGGGACCGCCCGTCTGGCAATCCCCTTGGGCGCTGGGCCGAGAGAGATGACGAGGGCAGCTCCGGCAGCGAGCGGGGGATTGGGGACGTGGGCCACTCGAACCGGTACCGCTTCATCCCTGCAGGGCGACGATGCAGGCCCCTCCGCCGTCCAGGGTGATCGTGGAATCGACGAGCCCGTATCGGAAGAAGTTGCTGATCAAGGCATAGAACTCGCCGCCCGCCATTACTTGGGGGCGCCAACATCGAATTCACGTCAACAACAATACGCCTGACTTATTATCATCACCGCGCGTCAACAATACTATGCCTGACCTACTATATGTTTGTTGTCTTTTGATCCCCTGGCGTCGGCGTCGGTCGGGGTGCGGTCATCGATTTCATTGTCCACCGGGCCCGGGATTTCCGACCAAGTGCTGGAGATGCGATGAAGGAACCGGCGATGTCATGGGTGAGGGCGGCCCGGGACGGCGATGAAGACGCCGCGACGCATTTGGTCCGGACCTTCACGGCCCGGATCTATGCCTTTCTGAGGCGGTTGGGCGGATCGGAGTCGGATGCGGTGGAATTGACGCAGCAGACCTTTTGCCGGGCCTGGACGTCGTTGGGAGGATTCGAGGGGCGTTCCACGGTATCGTCGTGGCTGCATCGGATCGCCTACCGGACGTATGTGGACTGGTTGCGATCGGACCGTCGATTCGAGGCACGGGGGGACGCGTGGTGGCATGGGTTGAGCGATGGGGAGGCGGCACCGGACGACGCGGCGGTCCGAAACGACACGGCGGCGGCGGTGTATGCGGCGGTGGACCGGTTGGAACAGGGGCTGCGGGAGACGGTTCACCTGCATTACTATCAGGAGCTGACGCTGGAGGAGACGGCGGAGGCGATGGGGATCGCGGTAAGCACGGTGAAGTTCCGGGTGCGGGACGCGGTGGGGAAGGTGCGTCGGGCACTGGCCGTCGCGGAGGCCCGGGGTGGAGTGGGCGGCGTATCCGGGACCCCGGTCAACCTGGTGGGCACCGGGCAAACCGGTTCCGGCACAGCGGTTGATAAGAAATCGATCCGTACTTCGAAGCCATGAATGTATCCGACAAGGACGTGGAGAGACTGTTGCGTCAGGCCCCGGCGCCGCCGCCGCCGGTGGGCCTTACCGGCAAGCTGGAGGAGGTCGGTCGCAGGGCCGTGCGGGGAGCGGGCGGGGCCGACGAGGGGAAGGCCCGGGGATTGGACGGACCGAATGGTCGGCGGTGGGCCGGGTGGGGTCTGCTCGTTCCGGCCGTGGTGGCGGTGGGGTTGGCCGGGGGTGTGGTCATGCAGCAGGGCGAAATGAGGACGCTGCGCGGAGAACTGGCGACCCTGCGCGAAACCCTGGACGGCCTGGAAGCCATCGGGGTCGGGAGGTCCGCACCGCCGGTCCTGGGGCGTGTCTTCGTTCCGGATGAACGGGAGGAATTGCTGCGGCTGCGGGAACGGGTCGAGGCGCTGTCGGATGAAGTGGCGGCCCTCGACCGGCTGGAGGAGGAGAATGCCGCCCTGCGGGCCGAACTCGCGTCGCAACGGGAACGCCTGGCGCCGGAGGACATCGAGGCGATACAGCAGGAGGAGCGGGCGTGGGCGATCCGGTGTGTGAACAACCTGAAGAGGATCGGTCTGGCGGCGCGGGTGTATGCCACGGACAACGACGACCAGTTCCCTCCGAACTTTCAGTCCATCAGCCATGAGCTGGTCCAGACCACGGCGCTGATCTGTCCGGCTGACAAGGACCGGGTTCCGGCGCCGGACTGGGCGACGTTGGGACCGGCGAACATCTCCTACGAAATGCTGTCGCCGGGCCCCGGGCGGCATGAGGTCGAGCCGTCGCGGGTGTTCTCCCGCTGCCCGCTGCACGGGAACGTGGGTCTGTGCGACGGGTCGGTGCACATGGAGGTGGCCACCCGGAACCCGGGCGCGCTGCAGTGGCACAACGGTGTGCTGTACATGGTGGCCGACGGTTGGCCGTCGCCCCCGGGTTTCGGCGGCGCGGGGCAGCCCGGGGCGACGGGGAGTCCGGACCCGGCGGGACAGCCGGGGCGGCCGGGAGGGGCGGGGGGGCAGGCGCAGGGGGCGGCGGGGGCGGCGTTTCAGATGAGTCCTGAACTCATGCGTCGGTACGGTCTGGTGCCGGCGACCGGGACCGCGGAGCCGGAACCGGCTGCGGATGAGGCCAATCCACCCCAACCATGAATGCTCAGGCGTTGGTGCGATGGGGGGTGTGGGGACTGGCCGTGGGGGCGGCCGGCCTGTGGTTCGGGCAGCACCATCGGTTGGGGGCCTTGCAGGAGGAGGCCGTCCGGGTTCGGGCCGAGGTGGCGGCCCAGGTGCGGTCCTCTGAGGCGTCGAGGCCGACGGTCGGGGCGGCGCCAATGTCGGAGCTGTCCGCTTTGGATCCCGAGGAGAAGATCGAGCTGATGCGGCTTCGGGACCGGGTCTCGACGTTGCGTGAACGGCAGCGCGGGTCGGGGATCCTTTCCAACGAACATCACCGGCTGAAGGCGCAGTTGGCATCCCTGGGAGCCGGCGCGGCGAGGCCGATGCCGGAGGGATACGTCCGGCGCCGGGAAGCGCGGCAGGCGGGAATGGCGACTCCGGAGGCGGTCCTGGAATCCCTGTTGTGGGCGCTGGAACGAAGGGACTGGCAGGCGCTGATCCGGATGTCGGCGTCGCATGGCACGCCCGAGGGGCAGGCCGCAAGCCGCTGGTGGGGTTCCGAGGGGGGCCAGCGGGAACTGGAGTCGATGGCGGCGGGGATTCCGGGATTCCGGGTACTGGAACGTCGGGAATTGGGACCGGACCGGGTCGAACTCGAGGTGGGACTTGGCCCGACGGTGGGGGCGACGATGGACTGGCGGTTCCGGAGGGTGGACGGGGAATGGCGGTGGGATCGGTGAGGGGTGGGCCAGGGCTGGGCCAGGGATGCGTTCCGCGGGTTCAGATTGGGACGCACCACTCGCTTGTGGCCGCGTGGAACCCGGGCCTCGGAACGGACCGATGCGCCGTCTGGGCTTCGGGACGAGCGGCGAATCGGATTCCAGGTTGCCGCCATTACGAGGCGGTGGGCTGGGCGAGTTGGGGGAAGGGTTTTTCGGGATCGATGCCGAGGTCGATGATGGCCTGGGCGACGGTGGTGCGGGGAAGGGCGCCCTGGTCGGCAAGGGCGGCGAGGGTGGCGAGGGCGGTGGATTCGGCGTCGATCTCGAAGAAGCGCCGGAGGTTGTCGCGGGTTTCGCTGCGTCCGAAGCCGTCGGTGCCGAGGGAGGTGAGGCCGCCTGGGACCCAGGGGGCGATCTGGTCGGGGACGAGCTTCATGTGATCGGAGACGGCGACGAAGACGCCGGTTTCGGGGGAGAGGACGGTTTCGAGGTAGGAGCGGCGGGGCGGTTCGGAGGGGTGGAGGAGGTTCCAGCGGCGGCAGGCGAGGGCTTCGTTGCGGAGGAGTTTGTAGCTGGTGGCGCTCCAGACATCGGCCGAGACGTCGTAGCGGGCGAGGATTTCCTGGGCTTTGAGGGCGGAACGGATGATGGGGCCGCTGCCGAGGAGGTGGGCGCGGTGGGAGAGGCCGGCGGGACCGGGCTGGAATTTGTAGAGGCCCTTGAGGATGCCTTCGGGGGCATGGGCCGGCATGGGGGGCTGGGGATGGTTCTCGTTGTAGAGGGTGATGTAGTAGAGGACGTCCTCGCCCTGGCCGTACATGCGTTGGAGGCCGTCGGCGATAATGACGGCGAGTTCGTAGGCGAAGGCGGGGTCGTAGGCGAGGAGGTTGGGGACGGAGGCGGCGGCGAGATGGCTGTGGCCGTCCTGGTGCTGGAGTCCTTCGCCGTTGAGGGTGGTGCGTCCGGCGGTGGCCCCGAGGAGGAAGCCGCGGGCGCGGCTGTCGGCGGCGGCCCAGATGGAGTCACCGACCCTCTGGAAGCCGAACATCGAGTAGTAGATGTAGAAGGGGACGGTGGTGACGCCGAGGTTGGCGTGGGCGGTGCCGGCGGCGATGAAGGAGGCCATGGAACCGGCCTCGGTGATGCCTTCCTCGAGGATCTGTCCGTCGGTGGCCTCGTGGTAGTAGCTGAGGGATTTGCGATCGACGGGTTCGTAGAGCTGGCCTTTGGAGGAGTAGATGCCGAATTCGGGGAACATGGCCTCCATGCCGAAGGTGCGGGCCTCGTCGGGGATGATGGGAACGATGTGGCGTCCGAGCCCCTCGTCGCGGAGGAGGCGTTTGAGGAGATCGACGAAGGCCATGGTGGTGGAGGCCTCGCGATGTCCGGAGCCTTTGAGGGCCTCGGCCCCGAAGGTGTCGAGGGCGGGGATGGGGAGGGTCTGGGAGACGGGTGTGCGACGGGGGATTTCACCGCCGAGGGCCTTGCGGCGGGAGCGGACGTAGCGGACTTCGGGGCTGTCCTCGGGGGGGCGATAGAAGGGGAGTTCGGCGATGTCCTCGTCGGAGACGGGGATTTCGAAGCGGGCACGGAACTCGCGGAGTTCCTTTTCGTTCAGTTTTTTCTGCTGATGGGAGATGTTGCGGCCTTCGCCGGCTTCGCCGAGGCCGTAGCCCTTGACGGTTTTGGCGAGGATGACGGTGGGCTGGCCGGAGTGGGCGAGGGCGGCGGCATAGGCGGCATAGACTTTGCGGGAGTCGTGGCCGCCGCGGAGCATCTTGGTGAGCTGGGTGTCGGAGAGGTGATTGATGCGGGCCTTGAGGGCGGGGTATTTGCCGAAGAAGTGCTTCCGGATGTAGCTGCCGGACTCGACGGAGAACTTCTGGAAATCGCCATCGACGCATTCCTCCATGCGGCGCTGGAGGAGGCCGTCGTGATCGGCGGCGAAGAGGGGATCCCAGTCGCGGCCCCAGATGAGCTTGATGACATTCCAGCCGGCGCCGCGGAAGAGGCCTTCGAGTTCCTGGATGATCTTGCCATTGCCACGGACGGGGCCGTCGAGGCGCTGGAGATTGCAGTTAATGATCCAGGTGAGGTTGTCGAGGTGTTCACGGCCGGCCATGGCGATGGCGCCGAGGGATTCGGGTTCATCGCTTTCGCCGTCGCCGATGAAGGACCAGACGTGGGGTTCGCGGCCTTCGGGGAGGAGCTGGCGGGCCTTGAGGTAACGGATGTAGCGGGCCTGGTAGAGGGAATTGATGGGGCCGAGGCCCATGGAGACGGTGGGGAACTGCCAGAAGTCCGGCATCAGGTAGGGATGCGGATAGGAGGACAGGCCGCCGTCGGGGGCGAGTTCGCGGCGGAAGTTCTGGAGGTGCCGGGCGGAGAGGCGACCTTCGAGGAAGGCGCGGGCGTAGTTGCCCGGGGTGGTATGGCCCTGGAAGTAGATGAGGTCCCCGAGGGCCCCGACGTCGGCGCCGCGAAAGAAGTGGTTGTAGCCGACCTCGTAGAGGGTGGCGGAGGAGGCGTAGCTGGAGATGTGGCCTCCCAATCCGTCGGAGACCTTGTTACCATGGACCACCATGGCCATGGCGTTCCAGCGGCAGATGCTTTTGATGCGGCGTTCGATCTGGAGATCGCCGGGGTATTCGGGCTGCTGGTCGGCGGGGATGGTGTTGCGGTAGGGGGTATGGGTGAGGGAGGGGGCGTTGATGCCGGCGCGGCGGAGGTGATCGATGAGATTCTCGAGGAAGGTGGCGGATTGTTCGGGCCGTTGGCGGCGAAGTTCGCGGGCGAGGCCTTCCTCGAGGACGCGGATCCAGGCGGCGTTGTCTTCGTGCGGTTCGCCGGCGGGGTGGGAAGAGGCGGCGTGGCTGGAGGCGCGATGGGAGCGGGCGGTGGTGGTATTCACGAGAGAAACGGGGCCGCCGGCGGGCGGCCGAAAGGCGGGTAACGCTACGGAAAAGCGTGGGTTGCTCCAATCAAATATGGGCCGTCAGCGGGTGGCGGGTGTGGCATGAAGGTGCTGGATTGCAGCGAATCATCGCCTGAAAGGGATCTGGCGCTGGACGAGGCGCTGCTGGAGGTGTGCGAGGAAGGGGGGGGGAGGGGGGTGTTGCGGTTGCACGCATCGGGCAGGACGCACGTGGTGGTGGGCTTTGGGAACCGCGTGGCGGCGGAGGTGGATGTGGAGGCGTGCGAGCGGGAGGGCGTGCCGGTCCTGAGGCGGGTCAGTGGGGGGGGCACGGTGGTGCTGGGGCCGGGATGCCTGGCGTATGCGTTGGTGCTGCCGATCGATGGGGAGCCGGAGCTGGCGAGTGTGACGGGGACGAACCGGTGGGTGATGGAGCGTCAGCGGGCGGCCCTGGAGTCCGTGTTGGGGCGACCGGTGGCGGTGGCCGGGCACACGGATCTGGTGGTGGACGGGAGGAAGTTCAGCGGCAACGCGCAACGGCGGCGTCGCCGGATGGTGCTGTTCCACGGGACCCTGCTGCTGGACTTCGATCTGCCGCGGATCGGGCGGTTGCTGCGGATGCCATCGCAGCAGCCGGAGTACCGCGAGGGCCGGGACCACGCGGGGTTCGTGACGAATCTCGGGGTGCCGGCCGGGGTGGTGAAGGAGGCATTGCGGCGGGCCTGGGGCGCGACGGAGCCTTGGGAGGTTCCGGTGGAGGGCACGGTGCAGCGCCTGATGGACGAGCGGTACGGTCAGGCGACCTGGCACCGGCGGCGTTGACGCGGATGGGAGAGGGGTTCAGCCGAGGGACAGCGGGCCGCCTTCGCAGAGGGTGGGATTGCCGAAGGTTTCGAGGCGATGCCCGACCGCGTGGGCGAGGGAGAGGAGGAAGCGGTTATGGGGGACGCGGTTGAGGCGGAGGGCCTGGCCCATGGGGAATCCGAAGCCGCCTCCGACGAGAACGAAGGGAATATCGTTGAGCGTGTGGGAATTGCCTTTGCCCAGCTCGTTGGTCCAGACGACGAGGGTGTGGTCGAGGAGGGAACCTTCGCCGCCGGGTTCGGGGGTGGTGTGGAGACGTTCGACGAGGTAGGCGAGTTCCTCGCAGAACCAGCGGTTGATGCGGACCAGCTTGTCCTGGGAGACGGCGTCGCTGTCGGGTTCGTGGGAGAGGGAGTGATGGCCGTCGCGGATATCGAGCCAGTTCATGCGGGCCTGACCGACGGACTTGGTGTACTGGAGCGTGGCCACGCGGGTCATGTCGTTGGCGAGGCTGTTGACCAGGAGGTCAATCTGCATGCGGGAGAGGCGGGGGACGTTGTCATTCTGGTCGGCGACGCCGCCTTCGAGGGCTGGGGGATCGGTGCGGAGGGGTTGGCGGCGGGCGTCGTCGATTTCACGTTCCATGCGGCGGACGAGGGACTCGTGCTGTTCGAGCATGTGCCGGTCTTCGCGGCTGACGTGGTTACGGACCTTGGCGAGGTCGGTGCGGACCTCGTCGAGGACGCTGCGGAGATGTTCGCGGTCGCGGATCTGCCCGTAGAGCTTGCGGTACATCTGGTACGGGTCGGAGATGGGGGCGACGGGCTGGTTGGGGCCGGCGTAGGACATGCGGGTCCAGGGGTCGGCACGGTCGGAGACGCCAACGCCGAATTCGAGGGAACCAAAGCGGGTGCGGGTTTCGGGGCGGCTTTGGAGGTGGCGGGCGATTTCCTGGTCGATGGAGATGCCGCGGGGCCAGCCGGCGGGGGTGTCGGAACCGCCCTGGATATTGCCGGGGAAGAGTTCGATGCCGGTCAGGAGGCAGGCCATGCCGCGCATGTGGTTGTCGCCATCGCCACGGACGCGATTGCAGAGGCCCTGGAGGACGAGGAGTTGGTCCTTCCAGGGGGCGAGGGGCTCCATGATCGACTTGAGGGCGAAATCCGGGCCGGAGGTGTCGGGCCAGAACTCGGGCGGGATGGTGCCGTTGGGGCTGAAGAGGATGATGAGGCGCTGTTTGGGGCCGGAGGCGGTGGAGAGGCCGAGGCTGGGAAGGCCGGTGAGGAAGGGGAGGGCGGCGGCGGAGACGCCGAGCTGACGGAGGAACTGTCGGCGGGCGAGAGGGCTGCGGGGCGTCATCATCGGGTGTGGGGGTGGGTTGGGGTTGCCGTTGGGGTTGAGAGGGAGGCGCTGGCGTTGACTTCGGGCCAGGCAGCGAGCGTGGCAATCTCGACCAGCAGGTGCGGGACGGAGAAATGCGAGTCGGCGAAGGTGTTTCGGAGCCGGGTCAAGATTTCGGGACCATAGGCAAGGGCCGGTTGCTTGACAACCTGATGAAACAGCATTTCGACGAAGGCCGTTTGGGCGGCGTGGCTGTCGGCGGCGTACCGGGCGAGGTCGCGGGCGCCTTGGAACCGGACAGGGCGGTCGTCGGGTCCGGGGAATTCCGAGGAGGCATCGACGGGGCGCCCGTCCTCCTCGGTGCGGAAACGGCCGACGGCATCGTAGTGTTCGAGGGCGAAGCCGAGGGGATTGATGATGGAATGGCAGCTCCAGCAGGCGTCGGGGCGGGTGAGTTCGGTGACTTTTTCGCGCATGGAGAGGGCGGGATCGAAGGCGGCGTCGTTGAACTCGACGGCTATCGGGGGTGAACGGAGCGGGCGTCCGACGACATTGCGGGCGAGGAAGACGCCGCGGTGGATGGGGGAGGTGTCGCGCGGGTAGGAGAAGACCGAGAGGAGGTAGGGGTGGGTGACGACGCCGAAGCGCGGTTCGTTGGCGGCCCGGGTTTTCACCCAGTCGGATCCGGGTCGGGGTTCGAGGTTATAGAACGTGGCGAGGCGTTCGTTGACCCAGAGGTCCGGGCGGAGGAGGAGATCGCGGAAACTGCCCGACCCGTTCCAGACGACGTCATCGAGGAAAAGGTCGAGGGAGGTGCGGAGATCGGCTTCGAGTTCCGGGGAGTAGCCGGGGAAGCGGTCGGGGTCTTTCGAGAAGTGGGGGCCGTGATGGAGGTCGAGCCAGTGGTGGAGGGCGTGGCGGAGTTTGGAGCGGGTGCGGGGATCGTGGAGCATCCGTCCAGCATGGCTTCGGACCTGTTCCCGGCTGTCCAGGGCGCCGCGCCGGGCGGCTTCGAGGAGGGCGCGGTCCGGGAGGGAATCCCAGAGCGCGTAGGAGAGCCGGGCGGCGACGGCGTGTGGATCCGAGGGGTCTTCGTGAAGGCCGAGGTAGAGGAAGTGAGGGGATTTGAGGGAGAGCAGGACGACGGTGCGGATGGCGTCTTCGGGGTTGGCAGCCCGGAGGAAAGGGGCATCGACCGTGCGTTGGCGTTCGTCGGGATCGAGGGGGCGTCGGAAGGCGGCCTCGACCCACTGGGCGGCGAAGGCGCGGATCCGGTCCGGGCGGTCGGCGTTTTGGGGCCGGGTGCGGGCGAAGGTGTCCAGGTGGGCGACGACATGGTCGGCCGCCTCGAGGGCGGCCTGGGTGGTGGCGTCGTCCCAGGCGCGGGAGATGGCGACGCCGCGTTCATACCCGACGCTGGCATCGTCGGGCGGGAAGGGGGTGGCGATGGCGAGGGTGACGGGACGGGACGCGGGCAGGAGCCGGTGGTTGGGGATGGGTTGGAGGGTGCCGCGGGGTGGTTTCCAGAGGAGGGAGACCGACGCGGATTCGTTGCGGTTGCGGACGAGTTCGAGGCGGAGGGGATAGGCGCGGCCTTCGAGGAGGCGGAGGGAGGCGGTATGGCGGCGGAGTCCGCCGGAGGCCACGGCGGCGTCGATGAGCGGCGTGGAGGGGTCGTTGATCCAGAGTCGGGCGCCGTTGGGGGTTTCCACGGCGAACTCGTGGAGGCCGGTATCGGCGGCCACGACGGAACCCGTCCAGCGGATGGCGAACTCGTCCGGGTTGATCCGTTCCGGGTCCGGGCTGTCGAGGCCGAAGTCGAGGTGGACGTTGGGATCGAGGCGTTCGAAGACGCGGCGATCGCGATTGAAGCCGCGTCCCTGGAAGTACTCGCCGCGCAGGCCGGCCTCGGGGGAGGTCGTTGGCGGGAAGGCGTCGCCATGGAAGCGGCCGGCGAGGTCGGCGACGGTGGTGAGGAACTGGCGGTTGGTGAGGCGGGAGAGTTCGATGCGGGCGGAGCGGCGCCGCTGGCGGGCTTCGGGCGAGTAGAAGGACTCGAAGAGGTACAGGGCGACCGCTGCGGCGTCCTCGCCGACGCAGGCGTCCGGGTCGTCGTCCGGCATGGTGCGGTCGATGATGCGGGTGAGGCGGGAGAGGGATTCGTCGCCTTCGAGGGGGCGGTCGTATTTGCCGGGGACACCCTGGGCATCGGAGCCGTGACAGGAGGCGCAGCGATCGAGGTAGAGGCGCCGGCCTAGGGCGAGGGGGTCTGCTGCGGCGGCGAGGGGGGCGAGGAAAGCCAGGAGGAGGGCGAGGACGGGGGGTGAGGGGAGGATGGGGCGCTTTTGGGTGAGGGGAGGGGCAGGGCCAGGGCCGGAGTTGCGAGGGGCGGGCGCCGAGAATGGGCGGCTGAACTCGGTTGGGCTCGCGGCGCGGGGCCGTCCGGTGGGACGGATTGGGTACATGGAGAGGGGAGCGCCTACGGCGAATGGCGTATGGATCTGCGGGGGCAGGTTGTGATAGACATGGCAGAGGCGGTTGGGAGGAGGGCTCTTGGCGGCGCGGAAGCGGCGGAGGACCCGTGGGATACGGCGACCGGACCGGCCGGAATCGGGAGCGAGGTGGTGGTATGAAGTGCTCGATTTGTTGCACCACGGAGGGGACGCGGAGGTTGGCACTCCGGACCGTTCGCACGGCGGTGCGGAACGGTTTCAACCCGTTCCGGGAGCGTGGGTTGGTGTCCGACTACATGTTGGGGCTGATGCCGCCGGGATTTCCCGGGCGATGGGCGGAGTCGGTCCTGCGGAAGGGCGAGGGCGAGGGCGAGGGCGGGAGCGGGGGCGAGGACGAGGTGGAGTGGGAAGTGTGCGGGCGGTGTGAGGAGCGGTTGGGACATTACCTGACTCCTGTGGGGGATGCGGTCTCGGAGCGGGCCCCGCGAGCCGTCGGCGTACGTCGGCCCGCGGGGTAAGGGGTCCGGGCCCGGTTCAGGAGCGTGGGGGGAGTTTCTTCTCGACGGGATTGCGGTCGAGGGTGACGAAGCGGGGCAGGCCGCCTTCCATGGGGGGGCGGACTTCGCCCTCGATGAGAGGGGCGGCGTACTCGACGAAGCGCTCATTGGGGAGGAATCCATCTTCGGAGACCCAGTCGCGGGGGACGAAGTGTTCCACGTTGGCGACTTCGGCGAGGGGCTGGAGGTCGCAGAACCAGCGGATGCCGGAATCGCCTTTTTGGCGGACGATTTTGACCATGAAGCCGCTTTTGCCGTCGATGGCGGCACGAACGGCGGCTTCGCCGCAGGAGAAGGCGTTGGAGATGTCGGTGAGACTGGCGCAGTGGGCGGCGGCGCGCTGGGCGTAGCCGAGGAGGATGGTGCGGGTCTTGGTGTTGAGTTTGCCCTGGATGAGTTCCTTGAGCTTCTCGGCGGCCCCGGCGAGGACCGGATGACCGAAGGCGTCGAGGCGGGAGGCATCGGCGCCGATTTCCTCGCCCTTTTCGTTGCGGATTCCTTCGCCGACGACCATGACGCAGAACTTGTGAGCGGCGATGGTCTCGCGGACACGCTCGACGAGGGCGTCGAGGTTATACTGGATCTCGGGGAGGAGGATGATGTGGGGCGGGAAGGCGGCGTTGCCGCGTTTGGCGAGGACGGTTCCGGCGGCGATCCAGCCGGCGGAACGGCCCATGACTTCGATGATGCAGCAGGAGCCGTCGTCGGTGGCCATGCTGCCGACATCGAGGCCGACCTCCATGACCGTGGTGGCGCAGTATTTCACGGCGGAGCCATAGCCGGGGCAGCTATCGGTGTGGGGGAGATCGTTGTCGATGGTTTTGGGGACTCCGATGGCGCGGAGATCGTAGCCGCGGCGGACGGCCTCCTCGTGGATCTTGTGGGTGGTATCCTGGGAATCGTTGCCGCCGGCGTAGAAGAAGTAGCGGATGTTGTGGGCTTGGAAGACCTCGAACAGGCGGTCCATGTCCTGGGCGGCCTTTTCGGGCTTCTTCTTGAAGTCGATCTTATAGCGGCAGGTGCCGAGGGCGGCGGCCGGGGTGGACTTGAGGCCCTCGATGGTTTTCTGGCGCTCGTCGTTGAGGTCGATGAGGTCCTCGTTGAGGATGCCGAGGATGCCGTTGAGGCCGCCGTAGATCTCCTCGATGAATTCGTGTCGTCCCGCTTCGGTGATGACGCCGGCGATGCTGGCGTTGATCGCGCAGGTGGGGCCGCCCGACTGGGCGACCAAGAGGTTTCCGGTGAGTTCTGCCATAAAAAAGTGTGCCTTGGACCGCGATCCAAGCCGTGGGCGCTGAGATCAGGGTCGCCCCGGCCGCTCAGGCGACGATGCCGACGGGGGGGGGAAGCGTCAAAAAGTTAATTGGCACCAAGCGTTTGGAAGCGGTGGTAGGCGGCGTTCCAAGGGTGGGCGGGTTCTGGATGGAAGACCTGGACGGGGAAGGAACGGCGGACGACGGCGCGCATGCTGGCGAGGGAGGGGAGGCGACCGAGGGCGAAGGCCTGGACCAGGACGTTGCCGGCGGCGGTGGCCTCGACGGGTCCGGCGTGAACGGGAATGCCAAGGGCGCTGGCGGTGAACTGGTTGAGGAGGGCGTTTTGGGAGCCGCCACCCACGATATGGAGGCGTTGGAGGGAGCGCCCGGTGACCTCCTGGATCTGATCCCGGGTCTGGCGGTAGAGGAGGGCAAGGCTTTCGAGGATGCAGCGGACCATGGCGCCGGGGGACTCCGGGACGGGTTCGCCCCGGTCGCGGCAGAACGCGGCGATGCGGTCCGGCATGCCGTCCGGGGCGAGGAAGCAGGGATGATCGGGCCGGATGAGGGAGCGGAAAGGCGGGGCGGCTTCGGCGAGGGCGACGAGTTGGGTGTAGTCGTGGGGGTGCCCGGCTTCGGTCCAGGCGCGGCGGCACTCCTGGAGGAGCCAGAGTCCGCTGATGTTCTTGAGGAGGCGAACGGTATTTCCGAACCCGATCTCGTTGGTGAAGTTCCGTTCGCGGGCGGCGGCGGTGAGGACGGGGGTTGGGCATTCGACGCCCATGAGGGACCAGGTGCCCGAGCTGAGGTAAGCCCAGTCGTCCCCTTCGGAAGGGACGCCGACAACCGCGGCGGCGGTGTCGTGAGAGCAGGAGGCGATCACCTCGGGTGGGGAGGCGGCGAGGCCGACGCGGGAGGCGAGGTCGGGGAGGAGTGGGCCGAGGCGCGTGCCGGACGGGACGATCGGAGGAAGGATTGATTGGGGCAGGTGGAGGGTGCAACAGAGGTGGGAGGACCAGGTACCGTCGGCGGGGCGGTAGAGCATCGAGGTGCTGGCGAGCGAGGCTTCGGCGACGGCGACGCCGGAGAGGAGGCGGTTGAAGCCGTCGCCGATGAGGAGGAGCCGGTCTGTCTGGGCGAGGCGGTCGGGGGCTTCGGCGGCAAGCTGGTAGAGGGTGTTGAGCGGCATGAACTGGATGCCGGTCTCGGCGAAGATCCCGGTCCAGGGGATCCGGGCGTGGGCGGCCGCGACGCCGCGGGCGGTGCGGGCATCGCGGTAATGGAAGGTGGGATGGACGATGGAGCCGTCGGCGCGGAAGAGAAGGTAATCGACACCCCAGGAATCGGTGCCGAGGGAGGACCAGGGGCGGTCAAGGGTGGCGGCGCGGGTGAGGGCGGTCTGGACATCCTGCCAGATGCGGGGGATGTCCCAGGTGAGGGAGTGGCCTTCACGGGTGGCGCCGGTGGAGAAGCGGTGGATTTCCTCGAGGGACAGTCGATCGCCTTCCAGGGTGGCGGCGATGAGGCGGCCGCTTTCGGCGCCGAGATCGAGGGCGAGGTGATGGGAAGTCAGCGGAGCTTCCATTGCTGCTGGCGATAGGTTTCGTCGGCGCGGCCCGCGATCCGATCGACGTGCTGCGGGGTGAGGAAGACGGGTCCGCCGAGGGCGGCGGCGCCGACGAAGATGGCGGCGGCCTTGACGGCCATGAGGGTGGTGGCGAGGACGGAGGGGGGATTGGGGCCGAGGGCGATGAGGCCGTGGTTTTGGAGAAGGATGAGGCGGGGCGGTTGTCCGAGTTTGTCGGCCAGCGCCCGGGTGCGGTCGCGGATTTCGCGGGCGAGGGGAAGTCCGGGATCGGTGTAGGGGACGAACACGGAGGCGGGGCCGCAGACCACGATTTCGTCAGGGAACATGCGGCGCTCGGAGAAGTCGCGAGCGCGCGGGGAACAGAGGACGCGATTGACGTCGAGGGGATGGGTGTGTCCGACGCAGTGGACTCCATCGAGGGAGAGGAGCCAGGCGTGGAAGACGCTTTCGATGCTGGGCTGGCGGGCATCGGGATCGACGCGGCTGGAGCGGAGGGTTTCGGAGATTTCGGCGTCGGTGGCGTGTTTCCGGTCGAGGAGGGCGAGAAGCGGCGGGGTATGACAGAGGGTGAGGTCGGCCGGTTGGAGAGTGGCCAGCGAGGCGCCGCTGGCTTTGACCGCCATGCGGCCATCGCCCATGCGGGCGGAGGTGTTGCCCTCGCCGAGAATGGCGAGATGCCGGTCATCGCGCCCCAGTTCGCGGGAGAGGGAGACGAGCGCGTCGAGGTCCGGTTGCACGGGCGCGATTCAAGGGCGCGGTGCGGGGTTGCGCAAAGGGGAAAAGGCGGGGAAGGGCAGGTTGGGGTCCCGGGACGGCCCGGGAGTGTGCCGGGGGGCGCGGGGATCAGCGTGGGGCGGAATCCGCCAGACCGGGATTGACAAGTTGCATGGTGTCGTCGCCCATGGCGACACCGTACACGCGGCTTCGATTGAGGAAGGGGATGATGGACGGATCGATCGAGACGCTGGCCACCACGGGGATGAGCTGGTGGTGGGCGTATTCCGGAAGGAACTCGGGGATAAGACGCACCGCGTCGAGGAATTCCCGGACCTTGTCGGCGCCGAGGCGACGCTTGGCCTCGACGATCATCAGGTGCCGTTGGCCGGCGGCGAGGAGATCGATTTCGATGGAGCGCCCGCGGTCTGCGGGGTGGGTTTGGCGGAAGCGCTGGGCGACGCGGATCACGGGGTCGTCGGGGAAGATTTCCGAGGCGATGCGGCGGGCGTTGGGGGCCACCATGTCCTCGACGAGGGTGCCCATGCTGTCGGAAGCCTCGGCCAGGCGTTTGTTGAAGTCCCTTCGGTCTTTTTCCGCCTGCTGACGGTCCCTGTCCGCCTGCTGACGGTCCCTGTCCGCCTGCTGACGGTCCCTGTCCGCCTGCTGACGATCCTTGTCTGCCTGCTGGCGATCCCTGTCCGCCTGCTGGCGATCCTTCTCTGCCTGACGCTGCATTTCGAGGAGGATGGCGTCGGTGCGGAGGTTGCTGGCGCGAATTTCAGCGGTGCTGGCACGAATATCGGCCAGCGCCTCTTCGGTTCGCTCCATGAAGGAGGCGAAGACGCGTTCGAGTCGATCCACCCGTTCCACGACTTCCATCATTGGATTTGAACGATCATGGGTGGGGTGCGGTTGTGTCAATGCGGATGGGTTCCGGAGGATTCAGGTCGCGGAGGGGTGGGCGGACGTGGTAGGGGAGGGGGCTCGATGAAGGAAGGGTTGGCAGAGATGGAGGCGTTGCTGGCGGGACGGGAGCCGGTGTTGGCGCTGGCGCCGATGCAGGACATCACGGATCTGCCGTTCTGGCGGATCATGGCGGCGCGGGGAGGGGCGGATGTGTATTTCACGGAGTATTTCCGGGTGCATGCGACGGCGCGGCTGGACCGGACGATCCTGCGGTCGGTGACGGAGAATCCGACGGGGCGCCCGGTGGTGGCGCAGTTGATGGGGAACGATGTGGAGGCGCTGGCGCGGGCGGCGCGGGAGTTGCAGCGGTACCCGGTGGCGGGCATCGATCTCAACCTGGGGTGTCCGGCGCCGGTGGTGTATCGGAAGTGCGCGGGGGGAGGGTTGCTGCGGTTTCCGGAGCGGGTGGATGCCGTGCTGGGAGCGTTGCGGGAGGCGGTGACGGAGGTGAAGTTCACGGTCAAGACCCGGCTGGGTTTCGACGATCCGCGGACGATCGAGACCCTGCTGCCGATCTTTGCGCGGCATCGTCCCGATCTGGTGACCGTCCATGGGAGGACGGTGAAGGAGATGTATCGTCCGCAGGTGCATGTGGATGGGATTGCGCGGGCGGCGCGGGAGCTTGGCTGTCCGGTGCTGGCGAACGGCGGAGTGGATTCGCCGGAGCGTGCGGAGCGGATGCTGCGGGAGTCGGGGGCGCGGGGATTGATGATCGGGCGGGGGGCGATTCGGAACCCGTGGTTGTTCGACCAGATCCGGGCGCGGTGGCGCGGACAAAGGGTTCGGGTGCCGACGGGGCGCGAGGTCCTGGCGTACGTGCGGGATCTGTGGGAAACGACGGCGCCGGCGGGACTGGACGCGGCGAAGCAGGTCCAGAAGCTGAAGAAGTATCTGAATTTCCTGGGGGAGGGGGTCGAGCCGAGCGGGCGGTTTCTGGAGTCGATGCGGAGGGTTCGGACCGAGGAGGAGTTGTTTGGGGTGGGGGAGGAATGGCTGGATCACGACCGGCCGATGGAATTGGTGCCGGGGGGGCGCGAGGGGGAAGCGGGCGTGGCAGCGGGCGTGGAGCGCCAGCCGTAGCCATGCAGCAAGGTCGGTGTCGAAATCGAAATCGATTCAGATTCTTTGAAAGATTTCGGCGGTTCGTCGCGTTATCCGGGCGACGCCAAGGAGGGCGTCACCGGGTGGGGACCCGCGAGGGGCCCGGTGGGCCCGCCTTCCCGGGCCGGGGCCGGGAGGGCGGGCCAATCCCGTTGGGCCCCCGGGTTATGTGGAAGCCTGGGATTGAACTTTGGGTGGGAACGGCGCATGGGACAGGGGCTGACACGAACCGAAGACGATCCCATGAACCGACGTGATTTTCTTTCCTCGACGGCCGCCACGGCGGCGGTGACGACGGCCCTGGCGGCGGCGGGTCCGGCTGCCAACCCGGCTGCAAACGGTGCGGCGGCCCCGGCGGCCCCGGCGGCGCGGGAGTATTACGAGTTGCGGCGCTACCATCTGCGGAGGGGTCCGCGCCAGGCGGTGTTCGAGAACTACCTGGAGAAGGCGTGGCTGCCGGCGATGAAGCGTTTGGGCATCGGACCGATCGGGGTGTTCCATGTGATGGTCGGGCCGGGCAGTCCGAGTGTGTACGTCCTGATTCCGTATGCGTCGATGGAGGTGTATGCGTCGGTCGGGGCGCGGTTGCGGGAGGATGGGGAGTATCGGGCGGCGGCGGCGGAGGCGGGCGGCGCTCCGGCGAGCGATCCGGTCTATCAGCGGGTGGAGAGCAGCCTGCTGGGATCGATTGCCAGTGTGCCGCGGTTGGAGGTGCCGGTGCAGAAGCGGGAAGGGAGGGGCAGGATTTTCGAGTTGCGGGTGTACGAGAGCCACAGCAAGCGGGCGAACCTGAAGAAGATCGAGATGTTCGACATCGGGGAGACCGCGTTGTTCCGGCGGACCGGACTGACGCCGGTGTTTTTCGGTGAGGCACTGATCGGGGGGCGGTTGCCGAACCTGACGTACCTGCTGGTGTTCGACGATCTGGCGGCGCGGGACCGGGCGTGGCGGACGTTTGCGGGGGATCCGGAATGGAAGACCCTGAGCAGCACGTCGGGCTTCACGGATCCGGAGATTGTGACGGACATCAGCAACCAGCTGCTGCGACCGGCGGGGTACTCGGAGGTGTGAGCCGGGTCCATGTGGGTGATTAGTTTCTGTGGTTTCTACGATGTTTGTGAATTAGCGATGCTTTCATTCTGCCGGAGGCCGGGGGCCGGGGCCGGAATCGGGTTGGGCAGGTGTGAATGGCTTGCTATCAGCCGGTTGCACGAGGGATGATCGGCGTCATTCGGTCTGTTGATGACAAAAGGTGGTCAGGTCTCGCCAAGGGAGGCGAAGCGGGCTGGGGGTGGGGGGGCCAAGGTGGCCGGGGCCGGGGGGAACGACCCGGCGCAGGTGGAACGCGAAAGAGAGAAGGACTTGATGTGAGCGCCCAACCGGTACTCTTCAACAACACGGTGCTGCGGGATGGACACCAGTCGATGGCGGCGACGCGGATGACGACCGCCCAGATGCTGCCACCGGCTCCAATACTGGACGGGATGGGATTCCACGGGCTGGAGACCTGGGGAGGGGCGACGATCGACTCGTGTCTGCGGTTTCTCGGGGAGAACCCGTTTGAACGGCTGCGGGCGGTGAAGAAGGCGGCGCCGAAGACGCCGCATCTGATGCTGTTGCGGGGGCAGAACATCGTGCAGTACGCGAGTTTTCCCGACGACGTGGTGGAGGCGTTTGTGAAGTGCACGGCCGATGCGGGGATGGACATCTTCCGGATCTTCGACGCGTTGAATGACGTGCGGAACCTTCAGACGGCGATCCGGGCGGTGAAGCGGTGCGGCAAGCATGCGCGGGGGGAGTTGTGCTACACGATCAGCCCGGTGCACACGGTGGAGAACTTTGTGAAGATGGGGGTCGAACTCGAGTCGATGGGCTGCGATTCGATCGCCATCAAGGACATGTCGGGGATACTTCAGCCGCAGGTGACCTACCGGATGGTGAGCGAATTGAAGCGCAAGGTGGGGATTCCGCTGACGGTGCACACCCACGACACGGCGGGGTTGGGGGCGGCGAGTTACCTGGCGGCCATCGAGGCGGGGGTGGATGCGGTCGAGGTATCGATCGTGCCATTTGCCAACGGAACCTCGCAGCCGGACACGCAGCGGATGCTGGCGTTGCTCGACGGGCATCCGCGGTGTCCGTCGTTCGATGGTGCCAAGCTGACGGAACTGCGGGGCTACTTCGAGGGGGTGTACCGGGAGTTGGGGCAGTTCACGAGTCCGGCCAACGAGCGGGTGGACTCGGACATTCTGATCTACCAGGTGCCGGGCGGGATGCTTTCGAACTTCCGGAACCAGCTCAAGGAGCAGGGGATGGCGGAGCAGTTCGACGACGTGGTGCGGGAGATCCCGGTGGTGCGCGAGGCGCTGGGCTGGGTGCCGCTGGTGACGCCGACCTCCCAGATCGTCGGGACGCAGGCGATGATGAACGTGAAGTTCGGGCGCTGGAAGATGATCTGCCAGCCGGCCCAGGACATCGCGTTGGGCAAGTACGGCCGGACGCCGGGCCCGATCGCCCCGGACGTGCTGGCGCAGGTGGAGCGGCAGACCGGCAAGCGGCCGATCGACGGGCGTCCGGCGGACCTGTTGGAGCCGGGGCTGGAGAAGTACCGGAGCCAGTGCGGGGCGAAGGGATTGCCGACCGACGACGAGACGGTGGTGTTGTTCGCGATGTTCCCGCAGCAGGTCGAGGCGCTGATCAAGCAACCCCCGGCCAAGCCTGCCGGCGCGGATGCCTCCAAGGCCGCTCCATCGGCGCCCGCGGCTTCGGCGGCCACTCCGGCCCCGGCGGCCACTCGGGCCCCGGCGGCCGCATCGCCGGCGGGGGCTCCAGCGTCCGGCGGGCGTGGACGCAACCTGGTCCTGACATTGAACGGCACGCGACACCAGGTGACGGTGGAGACCCTGGAAGGCTGAGAGCGGGTGCCGGGCGAATTGAAGCGAATCCCATCCATGAGCGACACGACGCCTGCCAATCCGTCTGCCGGGGCCCTGTTGTCCGAATTCCCACCGGCCGGGTACGACACGTGGAAGGCGTTGGTGGAGGCGGAGCTCAAGGGGGCGCCGTTCGAGCGGCGCATGGTGACGGAGCTGGTGGAAGGGATTGCGTTGCGGCCGATTTACCGGGCAGAGGATGCGGAGGGGGTGGCGCATGCGGGGTCGCTGCCGGGGTTTGCGCCGTACGTGCGCGGCACGCGGGCTGCGGGGTATCTGGACCAGCCCTGGGAGGTGTCGCAGGAGATTGCGGCGTCGAGTCCGGCTGAATTCAACGATGCGGCGCGGGCGGGGCTGGGGCGGGGACTGACGGCGCTGAACATGGTGCTCGACCGGGCGACGCGGAACGGGGCGGACCCGGACTGGGCGGAGGCATCGGACGTGGGGGCGGGCGGCCTGTCGCTGGCCTCGCTGGACGATCTCGACCGGGCGCTGGAGGGGATCGATCTGGAGTCCACGCCGCTGTTCATCCGGTCCGGGGCGTCGGGGATGCCGGTGGCGGCGTTGCTGGTGGCGCTGGCGCGGCGGCGCGGGGACGATGTGCGGTGTCTGCGGGGCTGTGTGGAGGTGGATCCGCTGGGGGTGCTGGCGCACGAGGGGCGGCTGGCGCAGTCGTTGTCGGGGGCGTACCGGGAGATGGCGTCGTTGACGGCGTGGGGTGCGGCGCATGCGCCGCGGTTGCAGACGATCTGCGTGCACAGCCGGGCGTGGCATGAGGCGGGGGGGCACGCGGTGCAGGAACTGGCGTTCGCGCTTGCCACGGCGCTGGAGTATGCGCGGGCGATGGCGGGGGCGGGGTTGGGGATCGACGTGGTGGCGCCGCGGCTGCGTTTTGCGTTCACGGTGGGGAGCCGGTATTTCGTGGAGATTGCCAAGCTGCGGGCGGCGCGGCTCCTGTGGGCGCGGCTGGTATCGGTGCTGGGGGGAGGGATGGAGGCGCAGCGGGCGACGCTGCATGTGCGGACGGCGCACTTCAACAAGACGGCGTTTGATCCGTACGTGAACCTGCTGAGGACGACGGTCGAGGCGTTTGCCGGGGTTCTGGGCGGGTGCGACAGCATGCAGGTGGGCGGGTTCGACGAAGTGATCCGGTCACCGGACGAGTTTTCGCAGCGGGTGGCACGGAACCAGCAGTTGGTGTTGCGGGAGGAATGTCACCTGACGCGGGTGATCGATCCGGCGGGGGGCTCGTGGTACGTCGAGTGGCTGACCGATGCGCTGGCGCGACGGGCCTGGGAACTGTTCCAGGAGGTGGAGAAGCGGGGCGGGATGGCCGAGGCCATGCGCTCCGGGTGGCCGCAGCTCGAGGTGGCACGGGTGGCGCAGGGTCGGTTGCAGGCGGTGGCGCGGCGACGGGAAAGCGTGGTGGGCACCAACGTCTATGCGCAGGTCGGGGAGAAGGCCTTGGGCGCCGTGGAGACGGACCGGGCGACGTTTCATCGGCGCCGGGTGCGGGAGGTGACGGACGTGCGGACGGCGGCGGAGGGGCAGCACCAGATGGTGCTGGACCGGCTGGCCGGGGTGCTGGGGCAATCGGAGGCGGCGCTGTTCCAGGCCTGCAGCGAGGCGGTGGAGGCGGGGGCGACGCTGGGCGAAGTGACGCGTGCGGTGCGGATCGAGGACCAGCTGGAGACTCCGATCACGCCGGTGTGTCTCGTCCGGCTGGCCGAGGGATTCGAGCGGGTGCGGCGGGCGGTCGAGGTCCGGGCGGCGGAGGGCGAGGGACGTCGGCCGGCGGTGTTTCTGGCGAACTTCGGGCCGTTGAAGCAGCACAAGGCGCGGGCGGATTTCGCGCGGGGATTTCTGGAGGCGGGAGGGTTCAAGGTGATTTCGCCGGCGGGATTCCGGACGGCGGAAGAGGCGGCGGCGGCGGGGGATGCGGCGGGGGTGGAGGCGGTGTGCCTGTGTTCGACCGACGAGACGTATCCCGAGTGGGTGCCGGCATTCATGGCGGTGTGGCGGGCACGGCGGCCGGGGGTGCCGGTGCTGCTGGCCGGGCATCCGTCGGAGCAGGTGGAGGCGTTGAAGGCGGCCGGGGTGGAGGATTTCATCCATTTGCGGGCCGACGCCCTCGAGGTGTTGAAGCGGCTGGCGGCGCGACTGGGGGTGGCACCGTGAGGCATGGCAGGGAGCGGATCGAGGACCGGCGAAGCGCGGCAGAAGGAGAAACACGCGATGCAATCGTTTCCTGATTTCACCCGGGTGGACTACGAGGCGACGGCGGGATCGGCCACATGGGCCGACTGGGCCGAGGCGGTGCGGCGCGAGACCGGGAAGACCGTGGAGGAGTGGGTGGAGCGGACGCTGGAGGGGATCGATGTGCGGCCGCTGTACGGGGCCGGGGACCTGGAGGAGTGCGAACACCTTGGGGGAATGCCGGGAGTGCCGCCCTATGTGCGGGGCCCGTACGGGTCGATGTACGTATCGCGACCGTGGACGGTGCGGCAGTACGCTGGGTTCTCGACGGCGGAGGAATCGAACGCGTTTTACCGGAGGAACATTGCGGCCGGGCAGCAGGGGTTGTCGGTGGCCTTCGATCTGCCGACGCACCGGGGGTACGACTCGGATCATCCGCGGGCGTTTGCGGACGTGGGGAAGGCGGGGGTGGCGGTGGACTCGATCCTCGACATGAAGCTGCTGTTCGACGGGATCCCGCTGGACCGCATCTCGGTGTCGATGACGATGAACGGGGCGGTGCTGCCGGTGATGGCGTTCTACGTGGTGGCGGCGGAGGAGCAGGGGGTGCGGATGGATCAGCTTTCGGGGACGATCCAGAACGACATCCTGAAGGAGTACATGGTGCGGAACACCTACATCTATCCGCCCGCCTCCTCGATGCGGATTGTCGCCGACATTTTCGCGTTCGCCTCGCGGAACATGCCGCGGTTCAACTCGATCTCGATCTCGGGGTATCACATGCAGGAGGCCGGGGCGCCGGCGGATCTGGAGATGGCGTACACGCTGGCGGACGGGTTGGAGTATGTGCGGGCGGGGTTGAAGGCGGGGATCGACATCGACGCCTTTGCGCCGCGGCTCTCGTTTTTCTGGGCGCAGGGGAAGCACTACTTCATGGAGGTGGCGAAGATGCGGGCGGCACGGGCGTTGTGGGCGAAGCTGATCCGGGGATTCGAGCCGAAGAACGCCAAGTCGATGGCCTTGCGGACGCATTCGCAGACCTCGGGCTGGTCGCTGACCGAACAGGATCCGTACAACAACGTGGCGCGGACCTGCATCGAGGCCATGGCGGCGGCCCTGGGGCACACGCAATCGCTGCACACCAACTCGCTGGACGAGGCCATCGCCCTGCCGACGGATTTCTCGGCGCGGATTGCCCGGAACACGCAGCTTTTCCTGCAGGAGGAGACGGGGATCACGCGGGTGATCGATCCGTGGGCGGGATCGTTTTTTGTGGAGGCCTTGACGCACGAACTGATGCGGCGGGCGTGGGGCCACATCCGGGAGGTGGAGGCGCTGGGCGGGATGGCGAAGGCGATCGAGACGGGGTTGCCCAAGCTGCGCATCGAGGAGGCGGCCGCGCGGCGGCAGGCGCGGATCGATTCGGGCCAGGAGGCGATCATCGGGGTGAACCGTCATCGCCTGGACAAGCAGGAGGCGCTGCCGGTGCTGGAGGTGGACAACACCACCGTGCGCCAGTCGCAGATCCAGCGGTTGCAGCAGTTGCGGTCGAACCGGGACGCGGCCCGGGTCCGAACGGCGCTGGAGGCGTTGGAGCGGGCGGCGGCGGACGGGGGCGGGAACCTGCTGGAACTGGCCATCGAGGCGGCGCGGGCCCGGGCGAGTCTGGGCGAGATTTCGTCGGCGTTGGAAACCCATTTCGGCCGCCACCAGGCGGTTCATCGCACCGTGAGCGGCGTGTATCAGTCCGAGTTCGGGGCCACCGACGACATCCGGTCGGTGCGCACGTTGACCGACGGGTTTGCCGAGCGGCACGGCCGGCGTCCGCGGATCCTGATTGCGAAGATGGGACAGGACGGGCACGACCGGGGCGCCAAGGTGGTGGCGACGGCGTATGCGGATCTGGGGTTCGATGTCGATATCGGGCCGTTGTTCCAGTCGCCGGAGGAAGCCGCGAAGATGGCGGTGGAGAACGACGTGCACATGGTGGGGATCAGTTCGCTGGCGGGGGGGCACAAGACGTTGCTGACGCAGTTGCGCGAGGAACTGGGGAAGGTGGGGAGGGACGACATCATGGTCATTGTGGGCGGGGTGATCCCGCCGCAGGACTATGGCTTCCTGAAGGAGCACGGGGCGGCGGCGGTGTTTGGTCCGGGCACGCGGATTCCGCAGGCGGCCCGGGAGATGCTCGAGGAACTGGAACGGCGCCTGGGAGGTGCGGGCGCATGACGGCGCCGGCCATGATGGGGCTCCCGGACTGGCTCGCCACCCTGGGTTCGGTGTGGAATGGGGCCATGCGAGCGCATGGGGCGAAGGCATCGATGGGGATGGGAGTGGACGACTATGTGGCGGGCGTGCGGCGGGGGGACCGGGCGGTGCTGGCGCGGGCGATCACCTTGATCGAGAGCACCAGTGCGCGGCACCAGGGAATGGCGCGGGACGTGCTGGAACAGTTGTTGCCGGCCACCGGGCGGTCGCGTCGGGTGGGGATCACCGGAGTGCCCGGGGTGGGCAAGAGCACCTTCATCGAAGCCTTGGGACTGCATCTGTGCGGGCGCGGGTTGAAGGTGGCGGTGCTGGCGATCGACCCGACCAGCACGTTGTCCCGGGGGAGCATTCTCGGGGACAGGACGCGGATGGAACGGCTGAGCGGGGAACCGAATGCGTTCATCCGGCCGTCGCCGGCGGGGGGAACGCTGGGCGGGGTGGCACGGCGGACGCGGGAGACGTTGCTGCTGTGCGAGGCGGCCGGGTTCGAGGCGGTGCTGGTCGAGACCGTCGGGGTGGGACAGAGCGAGGTGACGCTGCGGTCGATGGTGGATTTCTTTCTGCTGCTGTTGCTGCCGGGGGCGGGCGACGATTTGCAGGGCATCAAGCGGGGGATCATGGAGATGGCGGACGCGGTGTTGATCAACAAGGCGGACGGGGAGAACCGGGCGCGGGCGGAATCGGCCCGATCCGAGCAGGCCATGGCGCTCCATCACCTGGCGCCGGCGACGGCGGGCTGGGCGCCGGAGGTGGGGTTGTGTTCGGGGCGGACGGGGGAGGGGATCCCGGAATTCTGGGCGATGGTGGAACAGTTTTACGGGGTGTTCGAGGGGAACGGCGGGATTGCCGCGAGGCGCCGGGAGCAATCGATGCAGTGGCTGGAGGAGACCTTGAGTGATGCGTTGGTCACGCGGTTCCGGCGGCATCCGGAGGTCCGTTCGAGGCGGCCGGACATCGAGCGTGCCCTGGCGGCGGGGGAGATCGGCGTGGCCGAGGCGGCGGCGCGGCTTCTGGAGATTTTTCAGCAGACACCTGCGGGCGAACCTGGGGGGACGTTCTCCGGGACCGGCCGCCAACCTTGAACGGACCCCCATGCTTCAGCGAATCGATCATCTTGGAATCGCGGTGAAATCCCTGGCCGAGGCCATCCCGTACTACGAGAAGGCACTTGGATTGAAGTGCGAGCATGTCGAGGAGGTGCCCTCCCAGAAGGTGCGGACCGCCTTTTTTCCCTGCGGCGAGGTGCATCTGGAGTTGCTCGAGCCGACCGATCCGGAAAGTCCGATTGCGAAGTACCTCGAGAAGAATCCGTCCGGTGGCATCCATCACATCGCCTTCGCGACGGACGGGATCGAGGCGCAGTTGCAGCAGGCGCGGGACGCCGGGGTGCGGTTGGTGCACGAGGTCCCTGTGGACGGCGCGGGGGGCAAGCAGGTGGCCTTTCTCCATCCGAAATCGACCTTCGGCGTGCTCACCGAATTCTGCATGCCCAAACCCTGAGGGAAACCACGCGAACGCTTTCTTCCGACATCAACCCGACTGACCCTATGCCCATCGCCCAAGCCCTGCTCGACGAACTCAACCAGCGACGTGGTGTTGCCCAGGCCGGAGGCGGCCAGGACAAGCTCGAGGCCCGCCGGCAGAAGGGAGTGATGACCGCGCGGGACCGGATTGGCGCCCTGTACCAGCCGGGGACCTTTCAGGAATGGGGTCTGCATGCCGAGCATGACTGCCATCATTTCGGAATGGAGAAGAAGTCGCTGGCGGCGGATGCGGTGGTGACCGGGGTGGGGTTGACGGACGGGAGGGTGGTGGCGGCGTTCAGCCAGGACTTCACGGTTGCGGGCGGTTCGCTGGGCCGGATCCATGCCAAGAAGATCTGCGACCTGATGGAATACGCGCTGAAGGTCGGGTGCCCGATCGTGGGCTTCAACGACTCCGGCGGGGCGCGGATCCAGGAGGGGGACGATTCGTTGTCCGGGTACGGGCAGGTGTTCTTCCGGAACGTGCTGGTGTCGGGCGTGGTGCCCCAGATTGCGATCATCTCGGGACCGTGCGCGGGAGGGGCGGCGTATTCGCCGGCGCTGATGGACTTCATCATCATGGTGAAGGGCACCTCGAACATGTTCATCTGCGGACCCGAGGTGATCCAGGCGGCGACGGGGCAGAAGTGCACCATGGACGACATCGGGAGCGCGGTGGCCCACGCAACGGTCAGCGGGAACATCCATTTCGTGGCGGAGAACGACACCCACGCCGTGCAGATCGCCCACCGGCTGTTGTCGTACCTTCCCTCGAACAACGTCATGGACCCGCCGCATCAGCCGACCCAGCCGGTCGATCTGCAGCCGGACCCGGGAATGAACGACCTGCTGCCGGCGACCTCGAAGGACCCGCTGGACATTCTCAAGGTGATCGCGCGGTTGGTGGATCACGGCGACTTCCTGGAAGTGCAGCGGGACTGGGCACGCAACATTGTGGTCGGGTTCGCCCGCATCCAGGGGGTGGTGGTGGGGATCATCGCCAACCAGCCGGCGGTCAAGGCGGGAACCCTCGACATCGACGCCTCGGACAAATCGGCCCGGTTCATCCGGTTCTGCAATGTCTTCAATATTCCCCTGGTGACCCTGGTGGACGTGCCGGGTTTCCTGCCCGGCGTGCAGCAGGAACGGGGCGGGATCATCCGGCACGGCGCGAAGATGCTGTTCGCCTACGCGGCGGCCACGGTGCCGAAGATCACCGTGATTCTGCGCAAGGCCTATGGCGGCGCCTACCTCGCGATGTGCAGCGGAGACATGGGAGCGGACGTCGTTTATGCGTGGCCCACCGCGGAGATCGCGGTGATGGGCGCGGAAGGGGCGGTCAAGATCCTGTACAAGCGCGAGATCGCCGCCGCGGCGGATCCGAAGGCCAAGGAGGCCGAGCTGGTCGAGGAATACCGGCGCCGCTTCTGTTCGCCCTATGAGGCGGCCCAGAAGGCGATGATCACCGATATCATCGAACCGTCCGAGACCCGGGCCACGGTGGCCATGGCGCTGCGGAACACCCTGACCAAGCGGGAGACCCGCCCGCCGAAGAAGCACGGCTCCATTCCCCTGTGATGGCGGCCCGGTGTTGACCTGGAACCCCTGCGGAATCATCGCCCATGAGCACTCCCGCAACCTCCGCCCCCACCCCGCCGGCGCCCGTCGCCGACGTCGTGACCGAGGGCGAATTGCATCTCGGCAAGGCACTGGTCCTGATCCAGCGCGTGCTGCCGCGTCTGGACCGGATCGAGGACAGCGCGGCGGTCCAGGCGGCGCTTCGGCAGGCGGCGGCGGAGGTGACCGCGGCCTGCGCGGCGCATGAACGGGCCATCGAGGCCCTGCGACCGGCACCGGTGGATGCCGAGACCCTCGCCCTGGTGGCGGCCGCCGTCGCGGTGGTTCTGGGGCGTCCCCACCGGGTGCTGGGCGTGCAGAAAGTGGCGCCCGCGGTGATGTGGGTGAATGCCTGGGCGATCGAGGGCCGGTTCCAGCACTACTCCTCCCACAAGGTTCGTTAACGACAGCTCCCCATGATCAAGAAACTCCGCGTGACGGTGGATGGACGGCCGTATGAGGTGACGGTCGAGATGGAAGACGAGGCCGGGCTGCCGGGAGGTCCGGGCGGGCCGCCTCCGTTGATGGCCGCGCCGGTGGCGCCGGCGTCCGTCGCGGTGGCCACCCCCGCCGCCCCACTGGCCTCCGCCGTGCCGTCCGGCCCGGGCGACGTGCCAAGCCCGCTGGCGGGCCGGGTGACGGCCATCAACGTCGAGGCGGGCCAGGCGGTCAAGGAGGGCGACCATCTGCTCACCCTCGAGGCGATGAAGATGAACACCTTCGTCATGGCCCCGCGGGCGGGGCAGGTGAAGGAGGTCAAGGTGAGCGTGGGTTCCGCCGTCGAGGAAGGTCAGGCCCTGGTCCGACTGGAATAGCTTCCCGATGACCTCACGATGTCGATCCGAAGCCTGACCTGCATCGCCGGATGAGCACGACCGACCGCCCGCCACCAGCCCTTCCGGTTGCCAGGAGCGGGGTCGGCCCATGCGGGCGGACGTCGCTGCCGCGGGTGGAGGCGATCGACGGATGGCGGGTGCAGCACCTCGACGAGGTGGACTCGACCAACGACGTGGCCGCTGCCTGCGACGTGTGGGAAGCGGTGCGGGCGGACCGGCAGCGGGCCGGCCGCGGACGGCACCAGCGGAGCTGGCAGTCGGGTGCGGGGGGATTGTGGATCTCGGCGGTGGTGCCGATCGGGGCGCTCGACCGCGGTTGGTCGGCCCTGCCCCTGGCGGCGGGGCTGGCCGTCTGCGAGACCCTTGAGGACCATGGCGTGAAGGGACTGCGATTGCGTTGGCCGAACGACGTGCTCACCGGGCGGCGGAAGCTGGCCGGGCTCCTGGTGGACCGGTTCCGCGAGGACCGCGCGGTGATTGGAGTGGGGATCAATGTGGCGAACCAGCCCGAGGCGGAGAACCCGGAACTGGCCGGGACCACGGTGCGCCTGGCCGACCTGCTGACCCCGGCCCCCCCGGTGGAGGCGGTGGCGCGGCGGTTGCTCGCAGGGCTGCGCGGCGTGGTTGAAGGGATGCATCGCGAGGGGTTCCCGGCCCTGGTGCCGCGGATCAACCGGTGGTGGGATGCCGGATCGGCCCTGGTGGTGGAGTCCGATGCCGGGCGGACGGAAGGGACATTTCTGGGCGTGGACGGCGAGGGGCGCCTGCGGGTGCGCGCTCCCGACGGGACCGTGCGCGAGTGGGCCGCCCACGAGGTGCGGCAGGTGCGGGACATCGAGAATCAGGAGGGCCATTCATGAATGCAAAGGAACTGACCCGGCTCACCGCCGAGGAGGCGGCGGAGCACATCAACGACGAGCAGACCGTGGCGTTCAGCGGGTTCACCCCGGCCGGCGCGCCGAAGGCGGTGCCGCGGGCCGTGGCCGCGCGGGCGCTGGCCGAGCACAACGCCGGACGGCCGTTCCGGATCAACGTGATTACCGGGGCCTCGACCGGGCCGTCGCTCGATGGCGCGTTGGCCAAGGCCCAGGCGATCGGGTTCCGCACGCCGTACCAGTCGGATCCCGACCTGCGCCGGAGCATCAATGCCGGTCAGACGCGTTTCTTCGACATGCACCTGTCGCGGCTGCCGCAGGACGTGCGCTACGGCTTTCTCGGGCCGGTGCACTGCGCGGTGATCGAGGCCTGCGACGTGACGCCTTATGGGGAGATTGTCCTGACCTCCTCGGTCGGGGCGGCGCCGACCTTCGCCAGGGTGGCCCAGAAGATCATCGTCGAGCTGAACCGTTATCATCCGCCCTTCCTGCGCGGCCTGCACGACGTGTACGAGCCGCACGACCCGCCGTTGCGCAGCGACATCCCGCTGTTCAAGCCTTGCGACCGGGTGGGGCAGCCGGTGATCCAGGTGGACCCGGCGAAGATTGTCGGCGTCGTGGAGACCAACGAGCCCGACGAGACGAAGGGATTCGCCGAGCCCAGCGAGGTGACGGCGCGGATCGGCCGCAACGTGGCGGAGTTCCTGGCCGGGGAACTGCGGCGCAGGGTCATCCCGAAGGGGTTCCTGCCCGTGCAGTCCGGGGTTGGCGACACCGCCAACGCCGTGCTTCAGGCGATGTCGGAGCATCCGGAGATCCCGTCCTTCCAGATGTACACCGAGGTGATCCAGGACTCGGTGATCGGCCTGATGCGGAAGGAGCGGGTCACCTTTGCCAGCGGCTGTTCGCTGACCGTGCCGCCGGAGACGCTCGAGGGGATCTACGCGGACTGGCCGTTCTTCCGGACGCGGCTGGTGTTGCGGCCGCAGGAGATCACCAACAATCCCGAGCTGGTGCGCCGGCTGGGAATCATCTCCATCAACACGGCGATCGAGGTGGACCTGACCGGGAACGTCAACAGCACCCACATCCTGGGCCGGAGCATGATGAACGGGATCGGGGGTTCCGCGGACTTCGCCCGCAATGCGTTCCTGTCGATCTTCACCTGTCCGTCGGTGGCCAAGGGAGGGAAGATCAGCACCATCGTGCCACTGGTCAGCCACCTGGACAGCAGCGAGCACTCGGTGTGCGTGATCGTCACAGAACAGGGCGTGGCGGACCTGCGGTGCAAGTCGCCGGCGGAACGGGCGCAGACGTTGATCGAGAACTGCGCGCACCCCGAGTATCGGGACGCCCTTCGCGCCTACGTGGACCTGGCGGGGCACACCCACACCCCCCAGACCCTCTCCGCCGCGTTCGCCATGCACGTCAAGATGGCCAGGGACGGCGACATGCGAGGGGTGGACTGGTCGGCGTTCCGTTGAGGCGGCAGCGAATCGGAGGGACGAGCTCCGCGAGTCCTCAATCCCTTGCACCCCACCGTTGCGGCCTCGTGGAACTCGGCCCTCCGAGACGACGCTTGGCGAAATTTGCACCTGTCCCCACAACTTCGGGATGCACGGCACCGGGGCCCAAGCCGCGCTTTGCGCTTGCGGAGAACTGCCGGGCGTGGCTTAACGATTCGCCAGTGGTGAGCGATCCGGGCGCTCTGCGAACCCCCACGAGCGGTCCGGCGGGACAAGGGAGTCTATGAAGCCCTCGCAACGGCCCGTCCCCAGCCAGCCGATCAACCCGCCCGTTCCGTCGATGCCAGGGTGTCGAGGGTGGGTCGAGGCGCCGCCGAACTGGCGAAGACGGTGACGGGACGGGGCGACCGTTCCGTACCACACGCCACACGCCACACAACCCACGCAACCGAAATCAGGACATGCAGAAGCCGAAGTCAGCCGGTTCCAAGACCCGCCGTTCCAAGTCCGCCGCCGCACCTGCCGTTCCCGCCCCGGCGGCGGCTCGGGAGGCGGCGCCGAAGTCGAACCCCAAGTCCAATCCCAAGGCCGACCCCAAGGCGCCGGACGCGGTGTCTCCGAAGGGTGGGGGCAAGGGGATGACCAAGGCTCCCGCGCCTGCCGAGGGGGCGACCAGGGCTCCGTCGGCAAGCGTGGGGGCGTCAGGCGCGAAGCCGGCGACATCGGGACGCCCGGCGGTGCCGGCGGCGTCCCCGGCTCCGCCTCCGTCCGCTCCGCTTCCTCCCATCCTGCTGGAGGGGGATGTGGACCGCGGGCCCACGGTGGGCGGGCCGGGGGATCGCTATGTGACGGGGCCGGCGCCAGCGAAGGGGTTGGCGGGGGCCCAGGGAGTGCTGCCATCGGCTTATGGGACGGGCCGAATGCTGTTGCTGGCGCGGGACCCGCATTGGATTTATGCGCACTGGGACCTGACGGACGAGCAATTGCGGGAGCACAACAGGAAGTCGGCCAGCGGGCGCCTGACGCTCCGGGTGTATGGGGAGGCATTGGAAGGGAAGCCATTGCTGGAGCAGGAAGTGCATCCCGAGTCACGGAACTGGTTTCTGCATGTGCCCCGGGCGGGGGCGCGGTATCTCGCGGAACTGGGGTACTACGGGCGGCGGGAAGCGTGGACCCGGGTGGCGATATCCGGGGCGACCTTGACCCCGGGCGATGGGATCTCGCCGGAGACGTGGGTTCGTTTCGAAACGCTGCCCTTCGACATGCCCATGGCGACACTGGTGGCGATGGTGCGGGAGGCGGCCGGGGAGCATGTGCCGCTGCTGGAGGCCCTGGCTGCGGTACGGGACCGGGTTGGCATCGAATGGCCGTCGGCGGAGGCGGTGGCGCGGAGGGAATGGACGGTGGAGCAGGAGCGCGCGCTGGCGCAGGCGATCAGCATCGACGAGATGCGCCGGGTCTGGATCGGGTCGCTGGAGATCACCGAGCTGTTGCGCCGGCAATTGGCGCGGGGGATTTCTTCGGGGGAGTGGCCGGTGTCGAGCTTCGGTGCGGGAGAGGTCTCGAGCGTGACCAGCCTGGCCAGTCCGTTCGGCGGAGCGGCCGAGTCGCGGAGGGGGTTCTGGTTCAACGTCAATGCCGAGCTGATTGTGTACGGCGCAACGGATCCCCGGGCGACGGTTCGGATTGGGGAGCGGACGATCCGTTTGAGGCCCGATGGGACGTTCAGCTACCGGTTCGCCCTGCCGGATGGCGACTATGCGTTGCCGATCCGGGCGACGTCGCCGGACGAGGTGGAGACGCGGAGCGCGGCGCTGACGTTCCGGAGGGCCAGCGAGTACCGGGGCGAGGTGGGGCGGCATCCCCAGGATGGCACCTTGCGGACGCCGGGACCGGAGCATGTGGGATGAGGGGGTGACGGGGTTGGGGGAACCGGCTCGCCTCGGGCGGGTTGGGGAGGCAGGCTGAACGGACATGCGCGGTTACGTTGCCCTACTGCTGCACGCTCATCTGCCGTTTGTGCGCCATCCGGAGCACGAACGGTTTCTGGAGGAGTCGTGGCTGAACGAGGCGATCACGGAGACGTATTTGCCGCTGGTGCAGACGTTCGAGGGCTGGTTGCGGGACGGAATCCGGGCCCGGATCACGTTGACGCTGAGTCCGACGCTGTGCGCAATGCTGCAGGATCCGCTGTTGCGGTCGCGCTACGAGCGTCACCTGGACGTGCTGATCGGGCTGGCGGAGCGGGAGACGTACCGGACCCATTGGGATGGAGCGCTTCGCGCGCTGGCGGAGGGGTACCTGCGCCGTTTTCGTGAGTTGCGCGGGGTGTGGGAGAGATGCGGGGGCGATCTCGTCGGGGCGTTCCGGCGGTTGCAGGATGCGGGGTTGGTGGAGGTGATCACGACGGCGGCCACCCATGCGTTGCTGCCCTTGCTGCGGGAGCATCCGTCATCGATCCGGGGCCAGATCCTGACGGCGCGCGACGATTACCGACGGTGTTTCGGACGGGACCCGCGGGGAATCTGGCTGCCGGAATGCGCCTATGCGGCGGCGGTGGAACCGGCGTTGCAGGAGGCGGGGATCCGGTGGTTCACGATGGACACCCATGGGCTGATGTACGCCACGCCGCGCCCGCGGTACGGGGTCTTCGCGCCGGTTCTCACGCCGCACGGGCTGGCGGGGTTTGGCCGGGACTTGGATTCCGCACGTCAGGTGTGGAGCCGCCAGGCCGGGTATCCCGGGGATGGGCGGTACCGGGACTTCTACCGCGACATCGGGTTTGACCTGGAATTCGAGTATGTGCGGGCGGCGTTGCCGTCACCGGACCTGCGGGGGTTCACGGGGATCAAGTATCATCGGATTGCGACGGACGCATCGGGCGAGAAGGAACGATACGACCGCGGGGAGGCATGGCGGGCGGCGGACGGGCATGCCGGGCATTTTCTGAGGTCGCGCATGGACCAGGTGGGGCATCTGGCGTCGATCATGGAACGGCCACCGATGGTGGTGTGTCCCTACGACGCCGAATTGTTCGGGCACTGGTGGTATGAGGGGCCGGAGTTTCTGGATCTGCTGGTGCGCAAGGCGGCCTGCGACCAGGAGGTGTTCCGGTTGGTGACGCCGTTCGAATACCTGAAGGAGCATCCGACGCAGCAGGTGGCGGCGCCGGCGGAATCGACGTGGGGTGAGGAGGGCTACTTCCGGGTCTGGCTGAACGAGACCAACGAGTGGATCCTGCCGCATCTGGATGTGGCGATGGAGCGGATGCATGGGCTTTCCCGGCAGTTTCGGGAGCCGGACGCCCTGACGCGACGTGCGTTGAACCAGGCGGCACGGGAGCTGATGCTGGCCCAGGGGAGCGACTGGCCATTCATTTTGCGGACCGGAACGAGCCCGGATTATGCCCGGCGGCGGGTGACCGAGCACCTGCTGCGGTTCATCGAGTTGCACGAGCAATTGACCACGACCCGGGTGGACGAAGCGCGCCTGACAGTGATCGAGTCGGTGGACAATCTCTTCCCTGGGGTGGACTACCGGTACTGGGCGTAGCCGGAATCGGGAGGGAAGGACTCCGCCGCGGGTCGTGAACGGATCCTCACGCGGTACACCCGACCGCACCCAATCGAAGGCAGAAGTTCGACTCTTGTTGGGTGTTGGTTTGGAAAGTTCTACCCATCAAGAACAATACGTCAGGCGCATTAACTTTTACCTTTGACTTTTATTGTTGACGCCCCTGGCAATTAAAAGTCAGGCACTTAATTTTTGACGGCGGGCTCCAGCCCGGTGCCCCCCCGGTGCCGGTGTGAATTTCATTGGCTCGCTTGAGATGACCCTGTCGCGGGGCGTCAACAGTACAATGTCAGTCCCATTATCTTTCCTGCCGCCGCATCCGGGCAGGGGCAGGGTCCGCAGGGTCCGGATGGGCGGCGACGTTCGGGACGAGGGAAGGGGGGAAGCCTCAGGCGATGGAGATCGCCGGGTCGAGGTACACGTCCTGGATGAGGTTAAGGAGGCGGACGCCCTCGTTCATGGGGCGTTGGAAGGCTTTACGACCGGAGATGAGGCCGCTGCCGCCGGCGCGCTTGTTGACGACGGCGGTTTTGACGGCCTCGGCGAAGTCGTTCTCGCCGGAGGCGCCGCCGCTGTTGATGAGGCCGATGCGGCCCATATAGCAGTTGATCACCTGATAGCGGCAGAGGTCGATGGGGTGATCGGTGGTGAGGTCGGAATAGACCCGTTTGTCGGTCTTGCCGTAGCCGGAACCGATGGCTGTGTAACCGCCGTTATTCTCAGGGAGCTTCTGCTTGATGATGTCGGCCTGGATGGTGACGCCCAGGTGATTGGCCTGGCCGGTGAGATCGGCGGAAAGATGGTAGTCCTTGTCCTTCTTGAAGCCCGGGTTGCGGAGATAGCACCAGAGGACGGTGGCCATGCCGAGTTCGTGGGCGAGGGCGAAGGCTTCACTGACCTCGACGATCTGGCGGGTGCTTTCGGGGGAGCCGAAGTAGATCGTGGCCCCGACAGCGGCGGCGCCGAGGTCGGCGGCCTGTTCGACCGTGCCAAAGAGGACCTGGTCGAAGCGGTTGGGGAGGGTGAGGAGTTCGTTGTGGTTGATCTTGACCAGGAAGGGGATGCGGTGGGCCCACTTGCGGGAGAGGAGGCCGAGGACGCCGAAGGTGGAGCAGACGGCGTTGCAGCCGCCCTCGACGGCGAGGCGGACGATGTTTTCGGGGTCGAAGTAGGCGGGGTTGCGGGCGAAGGAGGCGCCGGCCGAGTGTTCGATGCCCTGGTCCACGGGCAGGATCGAGAGGTAGCCGGAGCCGCCGAGGCGCCCGTGACCGTAAAGGCGCTGGAGGTTGCCCAGGACGCGGTTGTTGCGGTCGGAGTGGACGAAGATGCGGTCCACGAAATCCGGACCTGGGAGGTGGAGCTGGGTCTTGGGGACCTTGGCCGAGTACTGGAGCAGCGCATCGGCGTCGGGTCCGAGGAGATTGAGGAGTTCAGCGTTCATCGCCGGTCAAGGGTGCCTGATGCGGCAGGCGGCTGGCAATGCATAAAAAAGTGAATCTTATGCAAATGGAATCCTGGCATTAGCAATATGGGTTGCGCCCAGGGTTGGGGAGGCAGGGGGGGGTCAGGGCGCGAGGCGATCGATGCGCCAGGTGCCGGGGGAGGTGCGGGAGTAGAGGAAGCGGTCGTGGAGACGGCTGGCGCCGCCCTGCCAGAATTCGAAGTCGCGGGGGACCACGCGGAATCCGCCCCAGAAGGAGGGAAGGGGGACCTGGCCTTCGCGGAACTTGCGTTTGAGTTCCTCCCATTTGGCTTCGAGGAGGGCGCGGGTGGAGATGATCCGGCTTTGGGGGGACGCCCAGGCGGCGAGTTGGGAGCCGAAGGGGCGTTTGGCGAAGTAGGCGAGGACCTCGGCGGTGCTGGTCCGTTCGGCGGTGCCCCGGATGGCGAGCTGGCGTTGGAGGGGGAGCCAGGCGAAGAGGAGGGCGACGTTGGGATTGGCGGCGAGGTGGCCGGCTTTGCGGCTCTCGAGGTTGGTGAAGAAGACGAAGCCGCGGTGGTCCCAGTGCTTGAGAAGGACGGTGCGGACGGCGGGGCAGCCCGAATCGTCCACGGTGGCGACGGTCATGGCGTTGGGTTCGAGCAGGTTGGCCTGGCAGGCCTGGTTGAACCAGAGACCGAACTGGGAAAAGGGATCGGGGGCGAGGTCTTCCTCGCGGAGGGCGGCGAGGGTGTAGTCGATGCGGAGATCGGCGAGGTTGGGATCGGGGACGGGAGGGGGGGGCGTGGGGTGGTCGGTCGGGGCCATGGCGGGGGAGGTCGGGGCGGGAACGGAATTCAGGGGGTTGGAGGGGCGGTGCGGCGGCGGGTGAGGGCCCAGGCGGCCCAGCCGAAGGCCAGCACGGCGAGACCGGCGAGGCTTTCGCCGGGGCGACGGAGGGCGCTGAAGGCGGCGACGGCGAGGGTGAGGACAAGGAACAGGGAGGGCACCCAGGGCCAGCCGGGAACGCGGAAGGAGGGGCCTTCGCGGCGGCGAAGGATCATGAGGCCGGCCACCGTGGCAGCGGTACTGAGGCTGAGGGTGAAGCCGATGTAGGTGAGGAGGCGGTCATAGGCCGCCAGCCAGAGCATGATCAGGGTGGCGACTGTCTGGAGGAGGATGGCGACACGGGGCGGGCCTTCGACGGGGGCGAGAACGCGGGGCAGATAGCCGTCCGCCGCCATGCGGGCGTACACACGCGGGCCGGCCATGGTCATGCCGGAGATGTGGGCGATGAGGACCAGGGAGATCAGGCCGGCGACGAATTGGGCGAGGGTTTCCCCTCCGAGGGCGCGGGCGGACACCACGCCGATGTCGAGTTGACCGGCGAGTTCGGGGACGGGCGCGGAGAAGACGAAGACGGCATTGAGGGCGAGGTAGATGGCGGTGACCAGGCCGGTGCCGAGGAGGAGGGCGCGAGGGAGGTTGCGTTCGGGTTGGCGGACTTCGCCGCCGACATAGACTGCGGCGTTCCAGCCGGCGTAGCTGAAGGAGATCCAGATCAGGGACACGGCGAAGGCGGTCCAGGGGAAGGACGCGTGGGGGGAGGGCGTGGGGGGAAGCGGGTCGCGCCCCGGGAAATGGGAGGCGGCGGTGGCGATGAAGATGGCGATGACCAGCAGTTTGAGGAGGACGGCGGCGTTATGGAGCCACATGCCGCGGCGGACGCTGACGGCGTGGAGCGCGGCACAGGCGACAACGAGGGCGGTGGCGGTCCAGAGCTGGGGAAGGTCCGGCCACCAGGCGCGAGAGTGTTGTCCGAAGGCGATGGCCGAGGCGGCGAGGGGTGCGGAGAAGCCGGCGAAGAAGGAGATCCATCCGGCGATGTATCCCGCAGCAGGATGAAGCGTGCGGGAAAGGAAGAGGTATTCGCCCCCCGATTCGGGCAGGCGCCGGGCGAGGGCTCCGTAGCTCAGGGCGCCGAGGGTGGCGATGATGCCGCCGAGGACCCAGGCGGTCAGGACCAGCCAGGGCGACTGCAGATCGGCGAGGGTGAAGCCGCTGGTGGTGAAGACCCCGGTGCCGATCATGGTGGCGACCACCAGGGTGGTGGCGCTGAGCACCCCGAGGGAACGCGGGGCTGGCGTTGAGGCCGACGGCGGCGGGGCTGGGTTCGGGTCCGTTCGGGAAGGGGCCACTTCGGGATGGGAAGGATGGAATCTGGAGCGACGAGAGACGCCGGGGGACGTGGCCGGTCAGGGTTCCGGCGTGGAGGCGGGGTCCTGGGGGGTGCCGGTCATGGGAACGAACCGGACGGGCAGGACGGCACGGCGCTCGACCCGCGGGCCGACTTTGCGGAGGAGGTAGAGGTCCTGACCGGTGGCGGGGGTGCCGACGGGGATGATCATGCGGCCCCCGTCCTTGAGCTGGTCCACGAGGGCGGGCGGGATGCGATCGGGGGCGCAGGTGACGATGATGGCGTCGAAGGGGGCGGCCTCGGGCCAGCCGCGATGGCCATCGCCGGAGCGGACGGTGATGTTGGTGTAGCCGAGGCGGAGGAGATCGGCTTCGGCGCGGCGGGCCAGGGCATCGACGATCTCGATGGTGTACACATGGCGGACGAGGTGGGCGAGGACGGCGGCCTGGTAACCGGAGCCCGTGCCGATTTCGAGGACCCGGTCGGAGGGGGAGGGATCGAGGACCTGGGTCATGAAGGCCACGATGTAGGGCTGGGAGATGGTCTGGCCGTAGCCGATGGGAAGCGGATGATCGCCGTAGGCGCCGGCCCGGACCTCGGGGGGGACCAGTTCATGGCGGGGCACGGCGCGCATGGCGTCGAGGACGTGGCGGTTGGTGATGTCGCGTCCGAGGCCTTCGAGTTGCTGACGGACCATGCGTTGACGGGCGAGGATGGTGGCGTCGGTATCGGCCGCATGACTTGGCCGGTGGGAATCGCAGGCCGCGGTCAGGCAGGCGAGGACGAGCCATGGCCAGCGGGGAGAAGTCACGCCGGCACTGTAGCAACGGGATGGGAACGGAGCGAGGGCGAAGTCGCGGGTGGCGGGGGCCCGGGCGCATCTCCGAGATGTCGGAGGGTGCAACGGAATCGGGGTCGGGGTCGCACTCGTAGAATCGGTATCGACAGGGGCCAAAAAGTTTCGCGTTTCCCCGGAGTTTGTTCCGGTTCGATTCCGATACCGACCCCGACCCCGAGGGTCCCCTCGTCGTATTCCTCGACCGATCGAATCGCCGACACCATGGAGATGCGGCCCGAGGGCACAGGAAGGGTGAAATCGGGCAATCTTTGGCTGGCCACCCCGGGGTGGCGGGCCTATGAATGCGGCGTCACAGGTTCAGGCTTATGCACAAACTCTTCCACCACCTCGCCGACGAGCTCCCGGAGTACCGGGAGGACATCAACTTCCTGATGGCCACCGACCCGAAGTTTCAGGAGTTGATGGGAAAATACCGCGAGGTGGACCACCAGATCCGCCTGGCTGACGAGAACATCGAACCGAAGTGCGACGAGACGGTGGAGATGTTCAAGCGGCAACGGCTGGCGTTGATGGACGACATGGTGCTGATCATCCGGGCGCGGCGGCCGGTGCGGGTGGCGGCCTGAGCGGGCGGACGCGGGAATGGGCGAACGGGCGAATGGGCCATTGAGGGTACGGCGAGGGACGGAGCGCAGGACCCCGGAGGGCCCTTTGGGGAGGGTTATTTTATTTCATGATACTGGCGAATGGCGGGGTGTACCCCGCGCTATGGACCCCGACGGATGCCGGGGGGGCGTTGTTGGCGGAAGCCCTGGCGGATCAGGTGCGGTTTCTCCGGGGGGCGGGGGCGGACGGGGCGATGGTACTGGGGAGCACCGGGGAGTTTGTGCATCTGGAGATGGGGGTGCGCCGGGAAGTGCTGACGCGGGTGGCGGAGGCGGCGCCGGGATGGCCCATCATCGCGAACTGCAGCGATGTGAGTCCGCTTCGGGTGGCGGCCTTGGGGCGGCATTCGCGGGCGGTGGGGGCGGCTGCGGTGGCGTTGCTGCCACCCTGGTTTTTCGAATCGGCGAGGGAGGACGTGGTGGAGTTTCTGGTGCGGGGTGCCGAGGCGTCGGGGCTGCCGCTGGTGTTGTATAATTTTCCGGAACGGACGGGGCATCGGCTGGAACTGGGGATGGTGGCGGCGGTGGCGGAGCGGGTGCGGGTGGTGGCGGTGAAGCAGAGCGGGGCGCCGTTCGGGTACCATCGGGAGCTGGCGGAGCTGGGTCGGGAGAAGGGCTTCGTGGTGATCACGGGAGCGGACACGCGGATTGCCGACGCGCTGGCGCACGGGGCCAATGGGGTGGTGTCGGGTCTGGCGAACGCGGTTCCGGAATGGGTGGTGTCGGTGTATCGGGCGGCGAAGTGTGGGGACGCCTCGAAGGCGGCGACGTCCCAGGGCCGGTTGGCGAGTCTGGCGGAGGCGATCGGGGGATTGGCCTTTCCGCTGGATGTGGCGGCGGCGATGGAGGCGCGGGGGCGGGTGACGGGGGCTTGGAAGGCGGTGGTTTCGCCGTCCACGGCGGAGCGATATCGGCGGGCGGTGGAGCGGTGCCGGGCGATCCTGGGCGAGGGGGCAGGTGAGGCGTGCCAACGGGGCGGGGAACAGGTTTGATCCGGGGATGGCGCGCGAGTACGAGCTTCGGGGGGCGGCGCAGGAGCCGGCGTATCGGATCGACTACGCGGGCGAGCTGAATGTCCAGCAGCATGCGGCGGTGACGGCGGGGCCGGGTCCGGCATTGGTGCTGGCGGGGGCGGGATCGGGGAAGACGCGGACGCTGACGTACCGGGTGGCGTATTTGATGGAGGGCGGGGTGCCGGCGGAGCGGATTCTGCTGTTGACGTTCACGAACAAGGCGGCGCGGGAGATGATGGGGCGAGTGGGGGAACTGCTGGGGTCGGAGGTGGCGGGGCTTTGGGGGGGGACCTTTCATTCGATCGGGGCGCGGATTCTGCGGTCGAACGCGGAGCGGCTGGGGTACCGGGGGGACTTTACGATTCTGGACCGGGAAGACTCGGAACAGTTGATGAAGGCGTGCCTGGCGGAGGAGCCGGGGGAGGGACCGTCGCCGGCGCCCAAGGCCGAGCTGCTGGTGAACATGCATTCACGGGCGGTGAACGAGCGGCGGGACCTGGCGGACGTGATCGAGCGGGACCATGGGGACTGGCTGGAGGCGGCGGACTGGATCAAGGGGGTGGTGGGACGGTACGCCGAGCGCAAGCAGGCCAGCAATGCGATGGATTTCGACGATCTGCTGGCGTTGTGGCTGAAGCTGCTCGAGGAGCACGGGGAGGTGGCGGAGCGGTACCGGCACCGGTTCCAGTGGGTGCTGGTGGACGAGTACCAGGACACGAACCGGATCCAGGCCGATCTGATCGACCGGCTGGTGGCCGGGCATGGGAATCTGATGGCGGTGGGGGACGATTCGCAGAGCATCTATTCGTGGAGGGGGGCGAACTTCCGCAACATTCTCGACTTCCCCGGGCGGTATCCGGGGGCGCAGGTGTTCAAGGTCGAGGTGAACTACCGGAGCACACCGGAGATCCTGGCGGTGGCCAACGCGGCGATTGCCGGCAACCGGGAGCAGTTCGAGAAGAAACTCACGCCGGCCCGGGCGTCGGGGCCGAAGCCGGTGCTGCTGGCGTGCGACGACGGTTCGCAGCAGGCGGCGTTCGTGGCGCAGCGGGCGACGGAACTGGCGGGGAACGGAGTGCCGTTGTCGCGGATCGCGGTGCTGTACCGGTCGCACTTTCACGCCCTGGAATTGCAGCTCGAACTGACGCGGCGCGGCGTGCCCTACGTGATCACCAGCGGACTGCGGTTCTTCGAGCAGGCGCACATCAAGGACGTCACGGCCTGGTTGCGGCTGGTGGCGAATCCGTCGGACGAGACGGCTTTCAAGCGGATCGCGCTGGCCTTGCCGGGGGTCGGGCCGAAGGCGGCGGTGCGGTTGTGGAATGCCTATCTGGGGGTTCTGGCGACGGCGATTGCGGAGAGTCTGGAGGGGCTGGTGCCCGTCAGCCATCCGGTGGCACGGGCGTTGGTGGCGGCGGGCCGGGAGGCACCGAAGAAGGCGGGGCCGGCGTGGGCCACGGTGGCGGCCACCGTGGCGGAACTGGAGACGGCCGCCGAAGGGCAGACGGCGGGGGCGGCGATCCGGCGGGTGGTGCAGGCGTTTTACGAGGGGTATGCACGGGAGACGTTTGCGAATGCGCCGGCCCGGCTGGACGACCTGGATCAACTGGCGTTGTTCGGGGACCAGTTCGGGTCGCTCACGGAGTTCCTGACGCAGTTGGCGCTGTTGACCCAGCTCGAGGCCGAGGCCGAGCAGGAGGCGGCGGGGTCGGAGGTCGAGCGGTTGCGGCTGTCCACGGTGCACCAGGCCAAGGGGCTCGAGTTCCGGGTGGTGTTTGTGATCATGCTGGCGGAGGAGTTTTTTCCATCGCGCCGGTCGAAGGAGCGGCGGGAAAGCGAGGAGGAGGAACGGCGGTTGTTCTATGTGGCGGTGACGCGGGCGGAAGACGAGTTGTACCTGACGTATCCCCTGATGCGGATCGCTCCCGGGATGGGGATGCAGTTTCTCGATCGATCGCGGTTTCTTCGGGAGATTCCCGAGGGCCTGGTGGACGAGTGGAGCTTGCGGCGGCCGCGGCGCGGTCGGGCGCCGGTGGACGAGGCTGAAGCCTGAAACCTGAAACCTGAAACCTGAAGGCTGAAGGCTGAAGGCTGAAGGCTGAAACCTGGGACCTGAAGGCTGAGGGCTGAGGGGGAATTGCGAATGGGGAGTGGGGCTTCCGGCGATGGCGCGAGTCGATGGCCCGCCTTGTGGAACCCGGCTTGGCGGGTTGTTGTGGCGGTCGGGTATCGGGCGGATTGCAATTGGGGGGCATGGGGGCGTTGAATGGCGGGGGCCATGCCGGTGGAGTTCAAAGACTATTACGCGGTGCTGGGGGTGCCGCGGGGGGCGAGCGACGAGGAGATCAAGCGCGCGTTTCGCCGGCTGGCGAGGGAGTTTCACCCGGACGTGGCGAAGGACAAGCGGGGGGCGGAGGATCGGTTCAAGGAGATCAACGAGGCGTACGAGGTGCTGGGACAGCCGGAGAACCGGAGGAAGTACGACCGACTGGGGGCCAACTGGAAGGCCGGCAGCGAGTTTCGGCCGCCGCCCGGGTGGGGTGCACGGCGGGGCCGGGGACGTCAGGGGCATGGAAGGATGGATCAGGAGGCGGGGGGCGAGTTTCACTTTGGGGGGACGGGATTCAGCGATTTTTTCGAGGCGTTGTTCGGGGGACGGGCGCGGGGAGGGGGCGTGTTCGAGGGGTTCGAGGAATCGGTGGGGGAAGGGCGCGGGCGGGGTCGGGATCTGGAGAGCGACATGATGGTGGCGCTCGACGAGGTATTGCACGGGTCGGTGCGGACTATCACCCAGCAGCGGGGAAACGGCAGGGAGGGACGGAGCGAGGCGACACGGTTCCAGGTGCGGATTCCGCCGGGGGTTCGGGAAGGGCAACGGATCCGGGTGGCGGGCAAGGGGGAGCATCGGCCCGGCTCCCTGCCCGGGGATCTCTACCTGCGGGTGCGCCTGGCGAAGCACCCTGACTTCCGGGTGCGCGAAGGAGGCGAGGGGGACCTGACGGTGGATCTTCCGGTGGCACCCTGGGAGGCGGTGCTTGGAGCGACGGTGCCGGTGCAGACGCTCGAGGGGCCGGTTTCGTTGCGGGTGCCGCCGGGGTCGAAGGCGGGTCAGCAGTTGCGACTGCGCGGACGGGGATTGCCACGGGGTGACGGTGGGACGCGGGGCGATTTGTACGTCGTCATCGGCATCGAGATGCCGGGCGAAGTCGGTGAGGAGGAGCGGCACCTGTGGGAGCAGTTGGCGGCGCGGTCACGATTTCAGGCGCGGAGCGGGAGGTGAGGTTGGCGCCGTTTTTCCGTTTGCTGGCGTGGCGGGGGACACGGCAGGCTGCGCGTCCCTTATGCGGCAGGTGAACGTGGCGATACTGGGTGCGGGGACGGTGGGGGGCGGGGTGGTGGACGCGGTGCATCGGAACGGTGCGCTGATGGCGTCGCGTTTGGGATTGGCCTTGAAGGTGCATCGGGTGGTGGTGCGGGATGCCCGGAAGCCGCGGAATCTGGCGGTGGATCGGAAGGCGATTTCGACGGACTGGCGACAGGCGGTGGCGGATCCGGAGACGCACATCGTGGTGGAGCTGGTGGGAGGGGTCACCCAGGCGCGGGACATGGTGCTGGAGGCGCTTCGATCGGGGAAACCGGTGGTGACGGCGAACAAGGCCCTCTTGTCGGCTCATGGGGAGGAGTTGTTCGCGGCGGCGAGGTCGGCGGGGACCGGGTTGTATTACGAGGCCAGCGTGGCGGGGGGCATTCCGATCATCAAGGTGCTGCGCGAGGCCCTCATTGGGAACCGCATCACCCGGGCGTTCGGAATTCTGAACGGGACCTGCAATTACATCCTGACGCGGATGCGGGAGGAGCGGGGGGAGTTCGAGGCGGTGCTGGCGGATGCGCAGCGGCTGGGGTATGCGGAGGCGGAACCGTCGCTGGATGTGGACGGGACGGATGCGTTGCACAAGACGGGGATTCTGGCCTCGCTGGCGCACGGGTTCTGGGTGGATGTGCGCGAGGTGGCGGTGGAGGGGATCCGCGGGATCACGCCCCTGGACATGGAGTTTGCGGAGCAGCTCGGATACACGATCAAGCTGTTGTCGGCGATCAAGCCGGTGGACGCGCCACGGAGCGGGCGGGGTGCCGGCCGCGGGCGAAGGGGGACGGTGTCCGGGCCCCGGGTCAGCGTCACGGTGGGGCCGACGCTGGTGCCGAACGGTCATGTGCTGGCCAGTGTGGGCGGGGTGTACAACGCGGTGTTCCTGCGGGGCGACATTGTGGGGGACACGCTGTTTTACGGGCGCGGGGCGGGTCGGGAGGCGACGGCCAGCGCGGTGCTGAGCGATCTGGCGGACGCGGCCCTGGACATGAGGTGCGGGGCGCACGACCGGGTGCCGCCGTTTGTGCCCCACGAACGGAACGGGGCGGTGCTTCCGGCGGGGGAGGTGGTGTCGAGCCACTACCTGAGGCTTTGGGTGACGGACCGGCCGGGGGTGCTGGCCCGGGTGGCGGCGATCCTGGCGCGGCAGCAGATCGGGATTTCGTCGGTGATTCAACCTGAAGGGCACGAGGGGGAGAGTGTGCCGCTGATCTTCATGCTGCATGATGCCCGGCGATCGGCGGTGGACCTGGCGATCCGGGCGATCCGGCGTCTGCCGGTGGTGAAGGCGGAACCGGCGCTGTTCCGGGTGGAGACGTTTTTGTGAGTGGGACGCAATCTTCCGTGAAATCGACCTTTGAGATGACCCCGCCTCCACCGGCGTGGCAGGGCATCATTCACCGCTATCGTTCGCGTTTGCCGGTGAGCGACGCGACGCCGGTGGTGACCCTGCTGGAGGGCAACACGCCGTTGATCCGGGCGGACCGGCTGGTGCGGGAGATGGGGTGGGACTTCGAGCTGCACCTCAAGTACGAGGCCACGCATCCGACGGCGTCGTTCAAGGACCGGGGGATGACGGTGGCGGTTTCGAAGGCGAAGGAACGTGGGTCGCAGGCGGTGATTTGCGCGAGCACGGGGAACACCTCGGCCAGTGCGGCGGCGTACGCGGCGCGGGGCGGGCTGCGGTGTGTGGTGGTGCTGCCGCACGGCAACATCGCGTTGGGAAAGCTGGCGCAGGCGCTGATGTACGGGGCCACGACCATTGCCATCGAGGGCAACTTCGACGAGGCGCTGCGGATTGTCCGCGAGCTGGGGGAGACTGGAGAGGTGGAGGTGGTCAACAGCATCAATCCGGTGCGGATCGAGGGCCAGAAGACGGCGGCGTTCGAGATCTGCGACCAGTTGGGGCGGGCGCCCGACTTCCATTTCCTGCCGGTCGGCAATGCGGGCAACATCACGGCGTACTGGCGCGGGTTCCGGGAGTACCATGCGGCCGGCATGGCCGACCGGCTGCCCCGCATGTTCGGCTGGCAGGCGGCGGGGGCGGCGCCGATTGTGGACGGCAAGCCGGTGGCGGACCCGCAGACCGTGGCGACGGCGATCCGGATTGGAAACCCGGCCAGCTGGGAGGGGGCGGTTGAGGCGGTGCGCGCGTCTTCGGGACGCATCGACAAGGTGACCGACGAGGAGATCCTGGACGCCTACCGCCGGGTGGCCCGGATGGAGGGCGTTTTTGTGGAGCCGGCGTGCGCAGCGCCCCTGGCGGGGTTGATCCGATGTGCCAAGGCCGGTCAGATCCCGGCCGGCAGTGTGGTGACGGCCACGATGACCGGACACGGTCTGAAGGATCCTGACACGGCGTTGAAGCAGGCGGATTACCGCCCGACGGTGGTGGCGCCGACCCGGGACGCGGTGCGTCGGGTGATCGGGTTGGGCTGAGTCAGTGGGCTGAGTTAGATGCGCAGGCGGTAGATGCGTCCGGACGCCGCCGGGCTGGGATCGACGAACGTCGCCTCCTCGGTGTCAAAGCGGATGGTTCCCACCGGGGACCAGGTTTGGTAGTCGCTGGTGGCCTCGACGGTGACCGACTGGATGCTCGGACGGCCGATGGCGGTCAGGATGGCCGAGCCGTCGGATTGGGGCACCACACTGCGGATGAGGTAGAGGGCGCCGAAGTGTTGCGGACGGCGCGTGCGATAGAGACGGAGCTGGCCGGAGGGAGGGGTGGCGTCCTCGTAGGTGACGATGGGTTGCGGAAAGCGGACGATGTCGAGGGGGCGCCACTGCCGGCCGTCGGGCGACGCCTCGACGACCGTTTCGGAACCGGCGGGACCTTCGAGAGTGAGGAGGGAGGCGCCGGATTCGGAACGCTGGATGCCTTTCACCAGAACGGTGCGGCCGGGGAAGGGGGATGGGCGGGTCCGGTAGAATTGTTCGGTGCCGTTGGGGACGCTGTCCGCGAGGAAGCTGGAGGCATTGGTGGTGGCCAGGCTGACGATGCCGAGGGCGCGCCAGTTTTGGGAATCGGAGGATGCCTCGAGAATGTGCTCCGAGCCGATCGGACCGGTGATGGTCAGGAGCGGGCGGCCATCGGGATGAGCGGCGGCAGTGACGAGCACGGGCGGGTCCGGTTGGGCTTCGAACCGGGCGCCGAAGGCCGCGGGCAATCCGTCGCCCAGGAGGTAGAGGCGGAAGGAGTCAGGGTCGCGCACCCAGTAGTCGCGGAAGGTCCTGCCGACGGTGGGTGGAAAATAGACCTGAAGACCGGCGCGTTCTCCGGCCAGGGCCGGGGTGTTGAGGAACTCGACGGTCCAGACCACCACGTTGGGCACCGGAACGTCGATGTCCGTGATTCGGAGGGTCTGAATGCCGGGAAGAAGGGGAATCGGGTGGCTTTCGTAGAGAAGTTCGCCGGGAGTGGGGATGGCGGGATCGGGCGGAGCCGGAATCGGGCCGTTGTTGCGATAGATGCGGAAGACGGCCCGCGCCTCGGAGGGGAGGTCCCGTTCGCCGACGACCTCGAAGGTCATCGCGGTGATGACGCGGGCCGAGCCGGCGAAGCGGATTTCGTCGCCGAATTCCTCGGGGCGGGAGACAAACGAGACAAGGGTGTTGGCGAAGTTGTCGTAGATCACCTCGGTGCGTCCCGGGAGGGTGACGGCGAGCAGGAGGAATGCGGACAGGACGGATCGGAAGGGGCACGATCGGGGAAGGGGGGGGCGTTCGGTGCGCCGGCCACGGTGGGCGGGCGGAGCGGGGGGAAGGTCAGGACCGAACCGGCAGGAATGAGGCGCCATAGAACGTTTGGGACCATGCGGGACCCTCGCGGTGGCGGTCAACGGCGATTCGGGCACCCGAACGTGCGCCGGCGGGCGGTACGTTCCGACCAACCCGGACGTCACTCCTCCACGGCGGCTCCGCTCCGATGCCGCTCAAAACCCGTAACGCAGGCCCGCGATCAGGAAAAACCCGCGGCTGAACCGCACGACAGCTTCCTGTCCCTCCAATGCCTGCCGGAAATCTGGGAGATACTGGTATTGCGCTCCGGCGAACAGGCCGAACCCGCGGGGCCATGTGACATGGACCAACCCCTCCGCGTACGCCCCCACCAGGAACTCCGTGTCGGAGGTTCCACCCGACCGTCGCACCGGAGGCCCGGCCCAGGGGGACAAGGTCTCCGACCGGGTGAATTCGCCGTCCGCCAACGCCAGGGCCAATCCGGCGCCGAACTGGGCCGACCACTGCTCCGTCCACGGCACCTCGACGGCCGGCCCAAGGCGCAGCGTGCCCAGGCTCGTCCGCAACCGGCGTTCCCCCTCCAGCACCAGGCCGTCGGGTCGTGTCTCGGAAGTCCGGATCGGCGCATCGCCCAGAATCGGGCCGGGCCCCGCGAAGGACCCGGAGTAGGGTTCCGCCGGCGCGGCCCAGGGCGGCACCACGCCGTCGAGCGGGAAGGTATCGACGGTCCGCCGGGCCGGTCCCGTCAGCGTCCGCCGGTCGGTGAAGTCGAACTCCGTCCAGCCGAGGGCGGCCTCCAGGAGCCAGAGGGCGCGAGGATCCGATCGCCACACGTAGCCATACCGCAGTTCCACTCCGGCATGTGGATCGTCGTGGACCGACGACGTCAATCCGCCCGGAGCCTCGAGGACCTGCATCTGCACGGTGTCGCCCACGACCTGGCGTTCGGAATCCTCGTAACCCCAGTACCAGGTTCCGCCATCGGCGTTGCCTGAAGCATCCACGCGAACGAAGCCGTCCTCGTAGAACCGGTCCGTGCCGCCGCCACGCTCCGGACCGGGGTTCATCGGGCTGCGATACTCGCCGAGGTTTCGGAACGTGGCCTCCACGCGGAATGCGATCCGGGTGTTGATCCCGATCCGGTGGCGTTGCCCTTCGCTGGCGTGAAGATCGGTTGGTGCCAGGCCGAAGGCGGCCACGAGTCCGAGGGTCAGCAGGCCGGGCGGGAGGGCGTTCATGATGGATGCAGCGGGGGGTGTCATGGCTGTTTGTCCGCCGTCCCGGGTACCAGGAACACCCGGTAGAATCGTTGCGCCGTGGTCAGGGGCGGTGTCTTGGGCGGGCCCTGGTCCAACCACTGAACCCGCTGACCGGTGCCCGCGAGCGGCGGCGAAACGGTCCACCAGCGCTCGGCGTCATCACTGGTTTCCACGATGTACTCCCGGCCGGCCAGCGTGGGGAACTCGACCAGCACCGCCCCGTCACGCAACCGCAGCACCCGGGTGACCACCGGCGTTCCTGCTCCCGCCTCCGCGAGCACCGCGGGAGGCGTCAGATCCGCCAACAGGATCGGGGGCGTGAACGGCCGGCGATCCGCTGCGTAATACTCGAGCACGAACGACACGACATCGCCCGGCTCCCAAGGCCCCTCAGCCTCGACGTAGGGACCGTCCGCACCGTTCCGGGCCTGGCGGAACTCGATGCCCGGCGGCAGGTCGCCCAGCAGCAGGCGCGCCACCGGGTGCGGGTTTGGGCCGGGCACCTGGAAGGACACGCGTTGTTCGAACAGGCCGGTCTGCCGGTTCAGTACCGGGGGATCGGGCGTGGCGACGGCGGGAGACGGCAGCAACAGGGCGGCGCGGCGCTGCTCCTGGTTGCCCACCACGCGGACGCCCCAGGCGACGATCCAACCCCGGTCATTGATCCCGGTGGCCTCGATCAGGCGCAGCGGGGCCGGGCCGACGACGAGGTGGTTGAGGTCATGGGCCACGTCGTCGATCCACAGGCAGGCGTGGCGTTCGGTCCGGTAATTGATGCTGTGCCCCACCACGAGGCCGTGGTCGTTGAGATCCAGGGCCACTCCGGATCCCCCGCCCAGCGATCCCAGCGCCCGCCACGCCCCGTCCGCATGAATGAAGGCGCGGCGTTCGCCCTGAAGGGGCCAGGCCGCCCCGGCCACCTGCCGGTGCCGATTGATGGACGTCGCCTCGCTGGCGGCGTAGCCCGGGCCGGGCAATCCCAGGCCCGTCAACGCCGCCGCCCCGGAGCCCGCCTCGTAAAGAAACGCCTGGCGACCTCCAATGCCTTCCATGGTGCCGGCAATCCATCCTTGATCGTTGATGGCGACCGCCTCGCTGGTGCCCACCCCGGCGGCGGGCAGCGCACGCATGACGCCGTCCTGAACCACAAAGGCCAGCGTGCGTGGACCCTCGCCCAGGTCGGCGTAACTCCGCCCCACGACGTCGCCCCGATCATTGATCCCCAGCGCCGTCGCACGGCCCCCGGAGCCGTCCAGGGATCCCAGGATTTCGGATCCGGCAACGCCGAACCGGACCGCCACATCCTGATCCCCAATGCCGGAGGCGAACCCCGCCACCTCGCCATGCCGGTTGATGGCGAACCCGTAGGTGCGGACAATGGAAGACGGCGCCGCCCCCACCGGGTCCGGCATGAACTGGAACCGGGTCCCCAGGACCGGATGATGGGCCATTCCAAAGGCTTTGTCCGCCACGTCGCCCATGGGCGCATACCCGGTCACCTCGCCATGGACGTTGATCGCTTCCGCCCGGCTGTCCCGCGTGCCCGTCCACGCGCCGAGGTCCACCATCCGATACCGCTCCGCCCGCGTGACCACCGTGATGCAGACCGCCTCGGTCCGGACCGTTGCCCCCCGGTTATCGGTCACCTCCCCGGCCAGACAGTAGGTGCCGTCCGTCAGGTTCGTCAGGACGAGGTCCGCCACCGGCCCCGGCGCATGACCTGCGAGGGTTTCATCCACCCACAGGCGGACTTCGACGACCTCTCCGTCGGGATCGGAAGCCTCGAGGCGCACCACGAGGTTGGTCGGGCCGGTGAGGACCTGGCCTGCACCGGGCCGGACCAGGCGAACGACGGGCGGTTGATTGGGAGGTTCCACCCGAAACGCGGGCAACTCCTGGCGGGTGATGGCTCCTTCGCGGTCGATGGCCACCACCCACGGCTGGTAGGTGCCCACCGGCGCGTTGGTCCATGAGTACCGGTATTCCGCCCAGTCCGGCCGGGGGGGCAACTGAACCAACACCCGGTCGTCCACCCCGAATTCGACCGACAGAAGTTCGCCGTCGTAGTCCTCCGCCCGGGCCACGAACACCACCGGGGCGGGTTGCTCGTACACCGGTTCGCGCGGGGCGATGAACTCGACAATGGGCGGGAGGTTCGGTTCGCGCACGACGAACCGGACGCGGGGCGAGACCCCCACCGCACCGGCGTCGTCATGGGCCCGGGCCCAGGCCTCATGCACCCCAGCCGCCCGAGGTGGACCCGGCACGCGGTATGGGGCACGCGTGGCCACGCCCACCTGCTCCTGGCCCACCAGGAATTCCACGCGCACCACCTCGCCATCCAGGTCCAATGCCGTCGCCTGCAACGTCCACGGCTCGCCCCGAACCAAGACCTGCTGGTTCGTCGGGCTGACCAGGGACACCTGGGGCGGGAGGTTGTCCAATGGCGGTGCCACGATGACACGACGGACGCCCGACTCGACCGTGCGTCCGTCGCCGTGCACCGCCACCGCCCGCAGCTCATGTTCGCCGGGGCGCGCCGTGGTCCATGTCCAGGCGAAGGGCGGTTCGCTTGCCGACCCGAGGACTGCGAGACCCCGGTAAAACTCCACTCGCGCCACGGTCGCCGGGTCGAGCCGCAGGAGGTCCACTTGCATTGGGATGGGTTCGCCTGCCGGCACCACGGCGCCCGGGGAAGGGCTGGTCCAAATCAAGGCGGGTTCGGTGGCCTCGATTCGCCACTCCGCCAGGCCGTGGGAAGGCACGCGCCCTGCCCGTTGGAACTCTCCGCCCGCCACCAGACGTCGTGCCGCCACCGCCAGCGCCCGGACCGGGCTGGCGATGCCCTCCTCGAGCGAGGCCCAACCTCCGGCCGCGTTCCATCGCGCCACACCCGGTGCCAAAGCCCCGCCTGCTTGCTCGAAGTTCCCGCCCACATAGAGGTCTGCTCCGTCCACCGCCAGGGCGTGAACAGGTCCGCCCAACGAAACCTCGATCCGGCCATTCACCGGACCCACGTGCTGGCCGTCCCAGAACGCCAGATGCCCGGCCGTTCCTCCGTCCCCGGCGACGCGGAAGCGGCCGCCCAGGACGATCCCGCCCTGCCATGGCGCGAGGGCATGCACGGCCACCGTCTCCGAACCGACGAATGGGTCCAGCCCCGTCGATCCCTCCCACCGACCCTCCAGGCGGCGCCACCGGGCCAATCCGGTGGCTGGTTGACCTCCGGCTTCGGTGAACCACCCGCCCACGAACAGGTCGTCCCCCTGCACCACGAGCGTCTCCACGCGTCCGTTCACTCCCTGGACCTCCGGGGTGCCCAGGGATTCCCAGGCCGAGCCGTTCCAATACCCGACATTCCGCGTTGGGATTCCCCCGGCCTCGGTAAAGCCGCCACCGACAAAGAATCCGGCCCCGGCCGGCGCCAGGGCGGTCACCTCCACGTTGGGACCGCCCAGCGGTGGATCCCAGCCCGACCACGATCGGCCGTCCCAGCGGGCGAGACCGCGGACTGCTTCGCCGCCGGCGCTCTCCAATCCTCCGCCGACCACCACCGATCCGTCCGCCAACCGGGTCGCCGCGTGCACCACCCCCTCCACGCCTTCCCCCAGGGCTTCCCAGCGATTCCCGGTCCATCGCCCCACACCGCCCAGGACCTGCCCGCCGCCGTGGGCGAACTGGCCCCCCGCCAGCACGGCTTCATCGCCGTCCGGTACCAGGGTCAGCACGCTGCCCACGACGCCGTCGCCCAGAGCCTCGAATCGTCCCTCCCGGAACCGGGCGATCCCCAAACCCGTCACGGCCGCTCCCAACCGGGTGAACCGGCCACCCAGATACAACGCGCCATCCGAAGTCGTCGCCAGGCGCGACACGCCTCCCTGCGGTTCCCCGTCATCCGCCCGAGGTTGCCAGGCTGCGCCATCCCAACGGGCGAGGCCGACCACCGGCCGGTCACCCGACCTCGCGAACTCCCCGGCAGCCACCCAACCCTCGCGTGTCCGAACCAAGGCCGTCACCTGGGTGTTGGGCGACCCGGGAGGGCCCAGGAGCCCATCCCCCAGCGCCGACCAGGCGTGACCGTCCCAACGGGCCACGTGGTTCACCGTCACACCGCCCGCTCGGACGAACTGACCCGCCACCCACCAGCCCTCGTCGTCCCGTCCCAACGCCAGCCCCTGACCGGGCATGGGTCCTGCCAACCCTTCTCGTTCCAACCCGTCCCCCCATGCCGACCAGGTCGTTCCATCCCATTCCGCCACACCCAAGGCCGGCACGCCGCCGGCCTCGGTGAACCAACCCGCCACCACCACCTCGCCGCCGGGACCCAGGGCGATTGCCTCCCCGGAACTGTCCAAGCCCTCCGCCTCGTCCCCTTCAAGCGCGTGCCATTCCCCAAACTCCCAGCGGGCCACGAACCGCACCGGCACCCCGCCCGCCTCCCGGAAATTCCCGGTCGCCACCACGGTCCCCAAACCTCCCGCCACCGCGAACACGGGCGCGTCCACGCCGGAGCCCAGAGGATGCCAGCGTTGCCCGTCCCACAACGCGATGTTGCGCGCCACGACCGAACCCACCCGGTCAAACCGTCCCCCGACCACAATCCCCTCCTCGACCCGCGCCAGGGCGTACACAGCTCCGTCCACGTCGCCCCCCACGCCGTTCCAGGCCTGCCCATCCCACAACCGCAGCCCGAAATCGCCTCCGACAAAAACCCGGTTCCCGTCGGCAATCATCGCGTGGACCGCCGAGGTCAAACCGGGTTCCCCAAACCCGCGGGACCAGCGACTCTCCTCCTCGGCCTGTCCGCCTCGAGCGCCACCCAGCATCAGCCCCGCCGCGGCCAGCAGCCATCGCGAGAAGTCCCATCGAGACAACGTGTTCATCAGACGTCCGCGCACGCTGCGGACCGATCCCGATCGAGGCAATGGCAATCCGGGCCGTGTAATAATGGTGACCCTATAAATAATAGGACTGACATTGTATTGTTGACGATCTGCGATCAGGTCACGCCCAGCGGCCATCTGGCACTTCGAGGAGTACCGGGTAGAATCGTGTCAACCATGGTGAGCCTGACATGATAACGATTATGGATTGCCTGACTTGCTGCAGATCTCAGGGGCGCGGAGCGTCAATAATATAATGCCGGACCGACTAGGATCGGCTATCTGGCTAGATGGGATGGCGGGAGGAGGTGTGCGGAGCGGCTGTCGAGGGGGACGTCCGGAGGTGATTCCGGCAGGACGGGCGCCGGGGAAGGGGGATGGCTGCCGCGCGGACCGTTCCCACGATGGGGATGCGGCAGATCACCGAAGGAGTGTGCCTGAAGGCGCAGGGAGTTGTGGCACCGCTGTGGTTCCGGTGCCTCCCCCATCGATGTCCTGGCTTCAGCCGGCCTCAGACACACCCCAGAGCCGTGCTCCCATGGCCTGCCCCGACACGCTATGGCCAAGCCTGCGAGGCGCGGGTTCAGGCAAGGATGGGCCGGACCACCTTGCCGGCCACATCGGTCAGGCGGAAGTCGCGTCCCTGGAACCGGAAGGTCAGGCGTTCGTGGTCGATGCCGAGGCAATGGAGGAGGGTGGCGTGGAGGTCGTGGATGTGGACGCCGTCGCGGACGATGTTGTAGCCGAGGTCGTCGGTTTCCCCATGGACGTGCCCGGGCCGGATGCCGCCGCCAGCCATCCAGATGGAATAGCATCGGGGATGATGATCGCGGCCGAAGTTGTCCTTGCGGAGTTCTCCCTGGCAGTAGGCGGTGCGACCGAACTCGCCGCCCCAGACGACGAGGGTGTCATCGAGGAGACCGCGGCGTTTGAGGTCCTGGATGAGGGCGGCGCTGGCGCGGTCGGTGAGGTGGGCCTGGTGGCGGATGCCGGAGGGGAGGCCGCCGTGGTGATCCCAGTCGCGGTGGATGAGCTTCACGAACCGGACCCCGCGTTCGACGAGGCGGCGTGCGAGGAGGCAGTTGTTGGCGTAGGAGGCCTCGCCGGGTTTGGCTCCGTAGAGTTCAAGGGTTTCAGCGGATTCCTTCGAGAGGTCCATGAGTTCCGGCACGCTGGTCTGCATGCGGAAGGCCATCTCGTAGGCCTGGATGCGGGTGTCGATCTCGGGGTCGCCCACAACCTCGGACTGGAGGCGGTTGAGGGACTGGAGATCGTCGAGCATGGCGCGGCGGGCGCGTTCGCTGAAGCCGGGCGGGTTGGAGAAGAAGAGGACGGGATCGCCGGCGCCCCGGAACTGGACGCCCTGGTGGCGGCTGGGAAGAAAGCCGGAACCCCAGTAGCGGGTCTGGAGGGACTGACCGCCGCTGCCGGAGAGGAGGACGATGAAGGCGGGGAGATCCTGGTTCTCGCTGCCCAGGCCGTAGCTGGCCCAGGCACCCAGGGTGGGACGTCCGGGCTGCTGATGGCCGGTGAACAGGTAGGTGACCGCCGGGTCGTGATTGATGGGGTCGGTGTGGACCGCCCGGAGGAGGCAGATGTCGTCGGCGATGTTCCCGAGGTGGGGGAGGATGTTGGACAGTTCCATGCCGCACTGGCCGCGTCGGGAGAACGGGAAGGCCGAGCCGACACAGAAAAGGTTCTTCTGTCCGCTGGTCATGCCGGTGATGCGCTGCCCCATGCGCACCGAATCCGGCAGATCGAGCCCGGTCATCTCGGTGAGCCGGGGCTTGGGATCGAACAGGTCGAGGTGGGAGGGGGCGCCGGACTGAAAGAGATAGATGATGCGTTTGGCGGTCGGAGCGTGGTGGTACGGGGACTGGGCCACGCCAGCGCCGGGGGTGGCGGCGCGGAGGTCGTCGCCGAGCAGGGTGCCGAGGGCCATGGCTCCGAGGCCCAGGCCGGAACGGCGGAAGAAGGCGCGGCGGCTGAGGGATCGGGCGATTTCGTGGGGCAGGGGGGGGAGCATCGCGGTCAGGGGTTGGGCAGGTTGGAAGGGTTCAGCCGCGGGTGATGGCTTCGTCGAGGTTGAGAAGCGTGCTGGCCACGATGGTCCAGGCGGCGAGTTCGGCGATATCCACATCCACGGGAGGCCGGGAGGCGCCGACGTGGATGAGGCGGTTGGCGGCTTCGCGATCGGCGGCGAACTGGCTGAATTCGCGGTCGAAGGCGGCGGTGAGAAGGGCGACTTCGGCGGGAGCGGGCCGGCGTCCGAGGACGAGGGTGAAGGCGTAGCGGACGCGGTCGCGGGTGGTGGAGCCGCCGTGGGTGAGGACGCGGTGGGCGAGGGCGCGGGCGGCCTCGACATAGACCGGGTCGTTCATCAGGGCGAGCGCCTGGAGGGGGGTGTTGGTGCGGGGCCGGCGCACCGTGCAGACCTCGCGGCTGGGGGCGTCGAAGAGGGTGAAGGAGGCGTAGGGGATGGAGCGGCGCCAGTAGGTGTAAAGGCCGCGGCGGTAGTTGTCGGGGCCCTCGCTCTGGACGTAATCGCGGGTGCCTTCGAAGGCGACCTGGCCCCAGAGGCCGGGGGGTTGATAGGGAAAGACGCTCGGGCCGCCGATCTTCGGGTGAAGCAGGCCGCTCGCCGCCATGGCGAGATCGCGGATGTTTTCGGCATCCAGGCGGAAGCGGGGACCGCGGGTGAGCAGGCGGTTTTCGGGATCCTGTTCGAGGCGATCGCGGGAGATCACGGAATCCTGGCGGTAGGTGGCGGACGTGACGATGAGGCGCTGCATGGCCTTGATGTCCCAGCCGGTGCGGAGGAATTCGGTGGCCAGCCAGTCGAGGAGTTCCGGGTGGCTGGGCCATTCGCCCTGGAATCCGAAGTCCTCGGAGGTCTTCACCAGCCCGGTTCCGAAATACTTCTGCCAGTACTGATTGACGACCACACGGGCGGTGAGGGGATGGCGGGGATCGGTGAGCCAGCGGGCCAGACCGAGGCGATTGGGGGGAAGGTCCTCAGACCATGGGAACAGGGCTTCGGGAACGCCGGGCGGGACCTTTTCGCCGAGGTTGTCGTATTCGCCACGGATCCGGATGTGGGTTTCGCGGGCGGGGGAGGCGGCCTGCATCACCATCGCGGTGGGCCAGGTGCGGACGAACTGGTCGCGTTCCTGCCGTTTGGTGGTGAGCAGTTGACGGGCTTGCGCGGCTTCGGGGACGTGTTGTTCGCGGTAGAAACGGCGCAGGGCGGATCTCCGGGCGGCATCGAGATTGGCGGACTCGGCGAGGAGCGAGGCGCGGATGGGATCGGGGAGATCGATGAACTCGGCGAGGGTGGGGGAGTCGGTGACCGACAGGCGGATGCGATCCCAGTCGCCGGCGCCGGTGTGCCCGCGGAAGGTGAGGCGCACGCGGATCCCGGTGCCGCCCTTGAACCCGAACGTCTCGTGGGTGCGAAGGAAGGCGGCGTGGGCCGTGGCGGGCGAGGCTCCGACGGACCAGCCGGTTTCAGGCCGGGGATCGAGGAGACCCTTGGGATGGTGGTCGCCCGCGTGATGATCGGCGGCGGCGGCGGCGAGGTCGAGGGGTGCCGTGGTGACGGGATCGCCGGTCAGGTGAAGGGCGACGGTGTCCCCTTCGGTGGCATGGACCGCCTTGACGAGGAGCCGGTTGGTGCCGGGTCGAAGCCAGAGGACGAGGCGGTCGGCCTGGGCGCCTTCGGAGGGAGGGGTGGCCTGGGCGAAGACCGGTCGGTCGTTCAGCCAGAGGCGGACGCCCTGGCGTCGATCGAGGCGGGCTTCGACGAGCCGCCCTTCGCGGACGGTGAGGGTGCGTTGGAGGTACGTGGCCCCCGGCGAGGGCGGGAGCGTCACGATGTCCAGGGTGCCGGGGGCGCTGGGGGCGTCGGCGGAACGGTTGGACCCGTTCTCCGGGGTCCAGCGCAGTTTGCCGTTGTCGAAGGTGGCGTCGGGGGAAGCGTTCTTCTCCGGTCCGAACTCGCGGTCGAAGGCGTCCTTGGCGGAGGCGGCACCGAAGGGACCCAGCCGGAGCCAGCCGGTGGTTTGGGGGGCGTCGTCGGGGAAGACCTCGCGTTCGGGGTCGCGGCTGTGGATTTCGACGGTGATGTGGGAAAGGACGACGGGGTCGGCACCGGCGGGGGGCTCCGGCCGGGTGTCAGAAGGCGGCGGAAGGGTTTCGAGGCGGAAGCCACGCAGGTCACGGGCTTCGGTGTGGAACGTAAGGTCGTAGGTCGCGGTGTCGTGCGGGGCGCCATGGAGGGTGAGTGCGGCTTCGTCGTCCTGACGGAGGGACGTGGTGCGGGCGACGCGGGACGTGGCGAGGGAGAGGGGCTGCCAGCCGCGGACGCTGCGGTTCCGGTGGGCGGTTTCCCAGGCGGCCTGGGCGGCATCCCACTCCGCATGATCGGCGGCAAGGACGAGGCGTTCGGAAGCTTCGAGAGCGGCGACCTCGCGGTTCAGTTGGTCGGCCCGGGCCCGCTGCTCGGGCGTTTCCAGGGTGATCCGGGGAACCGGGTTGAGTTCCTCGGCATCGAGGCCGTTTTCCGGGGTGTCGTAGAAGAAGGCGAAGAAGCGGTAGTAATCGCGCTGGGAGATGGGGTCGTACTTGTGGTCGTGGCACTCGGCGCAGGCCACGGAACTTCCGAGCCAGACGCGGGCGGTGGTATCGACGCGGCCGACGGCGTACTTGACGAGGTACTCCTCGGGGAGGGCGCCACCCTCGGACGTGGTCATCTCGTTGCGGTGAAAGCCGGTGGCGACGCGTTGTTCGCGGGAGGGGTTGGGGAGGAGATCGCCGGCGAGTTGATCGACGGTGAACTCGTCGAAGGGCTGGTTGGCGTTGAAGGCCTGGATGACCCAGTCCCGCCAGCGCCATAGGTCGCGGTGACGGTCGTGGTGGTAGCCCTGGGTTTCGCCATAGCGGGCGAGATCGAGCCACTGCTGGGCCATGCGTTCGCCGTAGTGGGGTGAGGCGAGGAGGCGATCCACGACGCGCTCGTAGGCGTCGGGTTCGGGATCCGCCAGGAAGGCATCAAGGTCCTCGACGGTCGGGGGGAGTCCGGTGAGATCGAGGGTGACGCGGCGGAGGAGTTTTTCCCTGGGCGCTTCGGGGGTGGGATCGAGGCCTTCCTGGTGAAGGCGGGCGAGGACGAAGCGGTCGAGATCGGATCGGGGCCAGGAGGCGTTGGGGACTTCGGGAGGCTCAGGGCGGACGGGAGCGCTGTAGGCCCAGTGACCCTCATAGGGGGCGCCCTGGGCGATCCACTGGCGGAGCAGATCGATCTTCCCGTCGGTGAGGGGTTTCTTTAGATCCGGCGGCGGCATCAGGTCACCGGCGTGGCGGGTGGTGATGCGGGCGAGCAGTTCGCTTTCGTCGGGTTGACCGGGGACGATGGCGGCATAGCCCGAACGGAGAACTTTCCGGGCGTCGGATTCGAGGTCGAGGCGGAGGCCGGCCTTGCGGGTGTTTTCGTCGGGGCCGTGGCAGGCGAAGCAATGGTCGGAGAGGATGGGGCGGATGTCGCGATTGAAGGAGACGGAGGGGCCGGATCCGGTGGCGGCTCCCGCCGCGAGGGACAGGGACAGTGCGGCGAGGAATGGGGCGGCGAGGCGGGCGGACATGGCGGGTGCAGGAAGGGGCAATGGGCACGCCGCCCGTCGGAACGGCGGACGTTCCGGGCGGGCGGCGGACGTAGGCGACTGGACGGGCACCGGGCCGCGGGTGGCGTCGGTGCGGCGGTAAGTCATGCGGGGCGGGTCAGGCGGTCAGGGCAGGGGGCGCCAGTTGACGTGCTTGTAGCGGTCATAGACCCAGCGGAAGTCGCGGTTCTTGGCGTTGCCGCCGGACCAGTAGAAGCTGGACTTGCCATTGGCCGAGTCGGTGGCGGCCTTGATGGTGCTGGCTTCGAGCCAGCGGCGGAGTTCGGCGTGCCCATCGGCGAAGGCAAAGGTGCTGACCTTGCCATGGAAGATGGCGAACGGATCGACCCAACCGGGCGGATTGACGTCGATGACCCAGGTGCCGTTGTTGTAGCTGCGGGGATCGGCCTCCTCGATGAAGACCATGGCCTGCGAGGCCTCCTGGATCTGGGACTGTTTCGTGTAGAGGGTGATGCCACCCCAGCCGAGGCCATTCATGCCGTCGGCCTTGGAGTAGCTGTCGTAGGCCCAGCCCTGGCCTGGACGGAGGCGCTTGGTGCGGAGATCGCCCGGGCAATGGTAGGTGCCGTAGGCGGTGTACTTGGTCAGGGGGGAATTGCTGAGCCCGTTTTCGACGCGGCGCATGGCTTCGCTGACGGAGATGCCGGCGGAGATGCCGGGGGTGGGGCCGCGCCAGAAGCCCCCGGCGTAGAGTTCGACGGCGACGCGGCCGTCATGCCAGCGGGTGGAAAGGATGGAGTCATCGCTGTCGGAGGCGTAGAGGACCCAGCCGAGGACGAGCTGTTTCTGATTGTTGAGACAGGCGGCGCCGGTGGCCTTGGTCTTGGCGTTGGCCAGGGCGGGCAGCAGCATGCTGGCGAGGATCGCAATGATGGCGATCACCACGAGCAGTTCGATCAGGGTGAACGCCCTGGGTGTACGCGGGACGGGGGTTTCGGAGGGTTGCATGGCGATCAGCGGTGTGGGCTGGGGGTCGGTGGTAGGCGGTTGCGGGTTCCCACGTGCGCCCCTGCGATCGAGGAACGGGGCCGACGGTGGGAAACTTTCCCAGTGCTTTAGCGGGTCTGCTGGGGGATGGAAACCTGTTTTTCGACGCACACCCCTGGGCGGAGG